>NZ_CAIP01000139.1 GCF_000297435.1 Microcystis sp. T1-4
TGCCTAAGTCCCAATAGGCTAAAAAATTAATTAAACCAGAGCTTGGTTCTATTCTAGGAAAATCCAAGCATCTCAAAGATAAGTAGGTGGGTGGAATTAAATATAAAATAAACGTAGGTTGGGTTGAAGCATGAAACCCAACGCCCGCATGGGTTATGCTACCGCTAACCCATCCTACAAATAATTGTGCCTACCTACTTATATTCTTCTTAAAATTATCTTGGCTCTTCTAGGTTCTGTGTGATATTTTTTGCCGATCAAATTCTGAAATGTTTACTGGGAAAGACTTTTAGGGCTATGTTGTGAATAAATAAACTATCAGTATAGGCCTCGTTTCCACACAGAAACCAGAAAAGCCAAATCCTTGCATAATCGAGATTTGAATGATATTATAAAGGAATAATTAAAGTAGAAAATTCTGGGTGATTTGGGTAGATTTGAGTATATTTTAGGGGAGGCTAAGTATATTTGCCATCTCTGCTTTTAGTAAGTATCAATAAAATCAACCGGAAAAAGGGGATTGCCGAATGAAGAATAAGAAAGCGGAATTCAGAGAAGGAAGAAGGGAGTGAAGTCAATGTTAAGGAGCGGCTCTAATAATCGAACAGCCAAAATTATCCAATCATCGCCTAATTCGGCGAAACTGGTCAAAAAATATGGATAAAGTGCGGGTTATCGTTGTAGAAGATCACGATTTAACCCGCATGGGCTTAGTGGTGGCTCTCCAGCATCGGGAAGGTATTCAAGTGGTAGGGGAAGCGATCAGTGGATTACAGGGACTGAAACTGCTAGAGGAGACTAAACCCGATGTGGCGATCATCGATATAGGTTTACCCATGATCGATGGGATCGAGTTAGTGCGACGCTTCAAACAAAATTGGGGCGAAGACCCCCTGGCCACGAAAATCCTTATGCTAACCATGCACAAAACCCCAGACCTGATTTTAGCGGCTTTTGGTGCTGGGGCTGATTCCTACTGTATGAAGGATATTAGCATCGATAAATTAGTCGAGGCGATTTATTCCACCCACGAGGGCAATCCTTGTATCGATCCTGCGATCGCAGATGTGGTTCTGCAACAAGTGCGCCAAAATTTTGCCGTCGGTGTGGCTACCGGGTCGAAAACAGTGGTAATTCACGGCCTTGACCCAGAATATCGTCAATTATTGGAAAATGCGCCCCTAACGGAACGAGAGCTAGAAATTCTCGATCTGATTGTCGCCGGTTGTAGTAATGCCGAGATTGCCGAGCGACTCTATATCACCATCGGCACGGTGAAAACCCATGTCCGCAATCTCTTAAATAAACTCTCTGTGGATGATCGGACTCAAGCGGCAGTGCTGGCCCTGCGATCGGGATTAGTAGATTAAAAAAAACGGCATCCTACCCGGGTAGGATGCCGGCTCGCTCAAAACCAAAAACTAGACTTGGGCCACCACTTTTGCTTCGGCTGCCATTAGTTTTTCGTAGGTTTCACGCATTTTGAGACCGACCAATACTTGGAATAAACCCGTACCATTGGTGGAACCGGGATAATCCTTGTGTTTGAGCAGTAATTCCGTCATTTCACCGTAGTATTTAGTGCCAGTTTTGCTCAAATGGCTTTCGATGTAGATCATTTCTTCTAGGTTATCGAATTGACCATCTAGTTCCAGAATCGACACTTCATTGCCCAAGAAGCCATCTGGACCATAGTAGAGTTTAATACCGGGATAAGTGCAGGTCAATTTACGACCACAGGGCCGCCAATCGATGGTGGAACCTTCATCAAACAGATAAGCGGGTTCAAAGTTTTCTACCCCTTCTTTCTGGATTAAACGGACTCGCAGTAATTTACTTTCGTGATCTTCAAGTAATTTGGTGGGCAGCACTTGAATCACCACGTCAGCGTACTGTCTTTGGGGATCGATATAGGCACTGAAATCGGGTTTTCTAGAATTAATGGCCGCCATCACATCATCATAGGTGTGACCGCGCTCGGCCATATCCCGTTGAATTTTCCAGTTAACTTTGACTTCATCGCTAATATCGAGATAAACGCTGAAATCTAATAGAGACCGGACTCGTTCATCATATAAGGGGTGTAGTCCCTCGATCAC
The DNA here is from genome assembly GCF_000297435.1 of Microcystis sp. T1-4. Taxonomy (GTDB): domain Bacteria; phylum Cyanobacteriota; class Cyanobacteriia; order Cyanobacteriales; family Microcystaceae; genus Microcystis. Next base: position 2,100 of record NZ_CAIP01000139.1, read on the forward strand.
GATTACCTTATTCGGTTCGATGATTTCGGGGGGATCGATCATCCCCGTTTCATGATTATAAATAGGTTTATTAATGGCTTGACCTCCCTTGAGAGCTTTAATCTGCTCATACATTAGGTCAAAGTTATTCGCTTTCGGATTGAGTGCGGTGACACCCACCTCTTTTCTCTGTTTGCGATCGAGGCAATGGTAGTCATCTAAACAGATCACTGTCATAAACTCGGCCCCGAATAAATCGGTCAAACGACGTAAAAAAGTAGATTTCCCACAACCGGAGTCCCCAGCTACACCGATTAGAACCACGCGTTCCGGCTTATTGGCCATAGTTTCCCTCTAAATACACAACTAATTGTTAACCCTATAGTATTTGACATACCCCACGCCGTAAACGGACGTGGATTCTTCTCGCATCACTGCTGAGAATTTCTGGCTCAACGAGTCCACTTGAATTAGATTCCTGGCGAAATCCAACCCAGAGGTGGTTCTCTCCTCAGACTTTCGCGACCTTACAGAAGCCTGTTCTCGTATGCCCTACGATACAGTTCAAAACCTCTAAAATAATTGGTTTCTTTGGTACTTGACGCTGAGAGCTTTTACCTATAGGAGCATTCCCCTATAGAACCCCATAACTCTAGTTTTCAAGGTGCGTTCATCGGTTGATGACTGGGTTTTTTAAGCGGTTGCTTACCCTGCCCGCTATTCTTGATATCATACATCATATCAAGTCCCCCTAAAAGGGCGGGGCTTTAAACCCAATTTTTCGGTAATTAAACCTGACTCTGGATCCAGCAGTACCCCGCCGCCAGAAATTTCTGCTGCTGACAGGTTTGGCAAGAGCCCCACGCTAGAATGAGTAGGTATTTAATACTAGATTCTCTGTTCAGATCATACCAGAATCAGTGACCAAAATCAGTTATCAGTTATCAGTTATCAGTAAACAGTGATCAGTGAAAGGACAGCACTGTTAAGTAGGGATTGCTGAATAAATCTAAAAACCTTGTTGGATAAGGCTTTTAGACTTTTTTTCCCTGAAAAAGTGCCGACCATTGGAGTGATTGGGGGGAAAATTCAGGTAATTTTTCCCTGAAAATTAGGTAATTGACCACCTGAAAATGGGTAAAACCCCACACCCCACACCCTGCCCCTAGGAAAAGCTTTTTGCCGCAAACCCTATTTACTCCTCCTTACTGAAAACCCATATCTGATAACTGCTAACTGATCACTGATCACTGATTACTGAGAGGGTGCGGTGGATGTGGAGAAATTTAGTCATTTCCTCCGCTGCTAGGGGACCACTGATGCGATTGCCTTGCATTCTCTCACAACCTAATTCTTGCAGGATTTCTAATTGTTGCTGGGTTTCTACTCCCTTGGCGATCGCTATTAAGTTAAAACCTTTCGCTATCGCCAACAATGACGCGATAAAACGGGTATCTTGGGGATTATTAGTCAGGTTTTTCGTTAAAGATTGCTCTATTTTCAGTTTTTTCACGGGAAATTGACCGAGATAGGCGATCGATGCGTAACCGCTGCCAAAATCATCGAGGGTGATACTAATACCCAATTTCTGCAAATCCCCAAGAATTCGACTGGTTTCGCGGCTATTTTCCAGTAAACTTGTCTCGGTTATTTCCATCTCCAGAAAGAAAGGCCCGATTTTGCTTTCAGTCAAGACTTCTTTGAGGATGGTGAGCAACTGGGGATCCCGCAATTGGTGTGGGGAGAGATTGATCGAGAGGGGAGTGTATAATAATCCCCGCTGCTGCCATATTTGTGCCTGTTGACAGGCATTTTTCAGTACCCAACGATTAAGCTCAAAGATTAACTCGCTTTCTTCGACTAAGGGTAAGAAACGATGGGGAGCGATTAATCCGAATTGAGGGTGTAACCAGCGCAATAATACCTCTAACCCTTCCACTTGTCCCTGAGTAATATTAACTTGCGGTTGATAGTAAAGAGCTAATTCATTATTTCTGATGGCCTGATAGAGAAAATATTCAACTTTAGAACTACGAGGGTTTTTAGGTTGAACATTAACTGACTCTATCCTGGAGTTATTATTGATATTATTCTTGACCGCTACTAAATTTTCCTCCAGTTTCTGTAAAATTACTTTTCTATCTGTGCCGACGGAGGGACAGATAACTGAACCTAAATTTAATCGCACGGCTAGGGAGTGATTTTCGATTTCGTAATTCTTTTCTAGGTTTTTAATAATTCTTTGACTAACTTTTTCCAGATCATTAGCATTATTAATTTGTGGCAGCAGTATAATAAATTCGTCCCCTCCCCAACGAGCGACGATATCCCCTGATCGCAAATTTTTTCTTAACCGTTCACTGACGATTTTTAAGAGCTTATCTCCCAGTCGATAACCTAGTCGATTGTTGACATTCCTTAGCCCCTCTACGTCCACTAATAACAGACCGAGCAGTTGATTAGTTTTCTGGGCATTATTAATAGCATTTGACAGATATTCATTAAAGAGAGAATGGTTAGGCAAATCCGTGAGATCATCGAGGAAAGATTCGTCTTGAGTCCTGTGATCAAAACTAATAGTCTGGGATGGGGAATGATGGAGAATTAAGGTACTTTTGGCGTGGAAGTTATTCTGGCTATAATTGGCTTCATTTTCCGTCAGATCAACTCTTAACTGTCCCAAACTTTTAACAGGTGCTTGCTCTATTCTTTCTTGATTAGCTATTAAATGAAAACTGGCATTTATCTCACAACCAAAGTTAATTAAATCCCCATCTTTTAATTCATGAACTAAGCATTTAGCACCATTAACATAAAGACCATTATGACTTTTATTTCCCTCTAAATCCCCATCCAGAATCCAATAGGAAAAATTTTGGCGATCAATACTCTTTTTAATTAAAGTCGCATGATAGCGAGACGCGTGTTTAGAGCGAAGAACAATTTGATTATCGGACTTACGGCCGAGAGAATATTTTACGTCTTCTAGGGTAATTGTTCTTCTCCCTTGCGGATCTTCCACAATGAGGAGATAACGGGAATTGGATGAACCATTAATCATTTTTTCGGTGCCTCGACAAAATATAAGTTAATATGCTCCCTCAAAAGTCATGGCTTATTCGTCTTTAACTTAATTTATTTTCTCAATAAAGTGTTAGGTGTGATTCGGAACAGCTACTTAACAGGAATTGCGTCACATCTTCTGGTTTTAAGGCTGAGTCAACCAAAATCCTTGTACTTCTTCCAATTCTGTTCTAGGCCGATTATAGTCGATAACATGGCTAAATGCTCGGTTTTTTACGGTAAAGATTAGATAAAGGTTCGATCGATCTTCAAACTGTCGAGGGGATATTTATCAATATAACTTAAGAAGGAATAGCCGGCATCAAAATTATCTAAAACTAACTGTACCCCCAATTCCTTCGCTTCAAGCTGACCCCGCTCCCAGGCAGTCTGAACGAGTAATTTAGCTAGTCAACAGCTGACCGACAATCGGCAATTATCGGTCATCCTCAAACCAGTACAAATGTATGAACAACCCCCGGCAGCATCCCACTTGCCCCTAGACCTCTTGCAAAAATCAAAAATCTGACCTTAGGTGAGGAGTCAGGAGCCAGTAGTCAGGAGTCAGCAGAATTAAGAATGAGCATTAATCAATTAAATGCTCTATTTAGAGATTTTATGCAATTTTATGTCTATTTTTCTCATTTTTGCACTCTCGAAAATTAATTATGCAAGAACTCTACTTGCCACTTCCCCACGGTGGGGGGTAGAATCCCCCAAGAGTCCAAGATTAAGTGATAAAATCAGAAATAACGCCCAATTTTAGCAGAGATTTTCCCTTTAAAAATTCTCACTTAGTCAGTTTCAAAAATGAGATGTACCCCCGAGGAGTTCTCCCTATGGATAGCAACCGATTAATCGAAGAATTAAAAAATCCCGACTTTTATCCTCATGCAGTAAAAATTCCCGTTGAAATTATTCAAACCCATGCTTCAATTATCTTCTTGACGGGAGATTATGCCTATAAAGTCAAGAAACCAGTTAATTATAATTTTTTGGATTTCTCCACTTTAGAAAAGAGAAAATATTATCTAGAACAGGAACTAGAGTTAAATAAAAAAATAGCCGCCAATATCTATCGGGAAGTTTTGTCAATTAATGAAGAACAGGGTAGCATAAGTTTAAATGGCAAAGGAAAGGTGATCGAATACATTTTAAAAATGAATCAGTTTCCCCAAGAATGTTTACTGAGTAAAATTTTTGAACGGGGAGAACTAACGGAAAAAGCGATCGAGTCTTTGGCTGAAAAGGTGGCACAATTTCATCGGCAAGCTCTGACTAATTCCTATATTACTCAGTTTGGCAATTTGGAAATTGTTAAACAAGCTTTTGATGAAAACTACCAACAAACCGAGAAATATATTAATTTTGTCCAAACCCAAAAACAATACGATGAAACAAAAGCTTATACAGATAAATTCTTCGCAAAACACCAAGATTGGTTAGAGGAAAGACAAATAAAAGGGATGATTCGTGAATGTCACGGCGACTTACATTTAAATAATATCTGTCAGTGGCAGGGAGAAATACAATTATTTGACCGCATAGAATTTAATGAATCTTTTCGCTTCGTTGATGTCATGTATGATCTTGCTTTTACAGCCATGGATTTAACCGCTAGGGGGAGAGAAGATTTCGCTAATTTATTTGTCAATACTTATTTAGAACAAACCGCCGACTGGGAGGGTTTAAAAGTCTTGCCTCTCTACCTGACTAGACAAGCTTATGTGAGGGCAAAAGTCAATAGTTTTCTGCTTGATGGTGAGACTTTTTCCGAGAAAATTAAAGCCAATGCACAGGATTATTATCAATTAGCTTGGCAGTACACCCAACCGCAGAAACCGAGATTAATTCTGATGTCGGGATTTTCTGCATCGGGTAAAAGTACCATAGGGAAAGTAATTGCTAAAAATCTTAATGCTATTCAGATTCGTTCCGATGCAGTTCGCAAACATTTGGCTGGAATTGACTTAAATCAAACAGGAAGTCTAGATATATATAGTCTCGAAATGAGTCAAAAAACCTTCGCTAGACTGGCGGAATTAGCCAGAATTTTAATAGCTTTAGGTTATCCAGTTATTCTCGATGCACGCTACGATAAATATGCTTGGCGAGAACCCTTATTAACCTATGCCCAAAATTTACAGATTCCTTTTCATATTGTCCATTGTCACGCACCTATAGAAGTTTTAAAACAACGGATTGCCGCTAGAAAAGGCGATATTTCTGATGCTACTATCGAGGTTGTAAATGCCCAAATTGAGCAAACAGAACCTTTTAATGAAAAAGAACAACCCTATCTAATTTCCCTAGACACTACTAACCCCAATTGGCCAGAATTTTTAGAGAGTCAATTAGCTAAATAGCTTGAGATGCACCCAATGATATAGCCATTCTTATAAAGTAGCAAGAAGGAGAAGCGATGGAAACTGTAGTGTTAAATCTAGAGACAGTTAATTTGACTGATGAACAATTTTATCATCTCTGTCAGGACAATCAAACATGGAATTTAGAACGTAATCAGAAAGGAGAATTATTAATTATGCCTCCCGTGGGTGGAAATACTGGTAAACAAGAAGCTAATTTGATTGTTAAAGTGGGGGTATGGAACGAGCAAACTCAACTTGGTGAGGTGTTTAGTTCTTCGACAATTTTTCGTTTACCAAAGGGAGGCTATCGTTCTCCTGATGTTGCTTGGATAAAACGGGAGAGATGGGAAGCTTTAAGCGCAGAAGAGCGAGAAAAGTTCCCCCCTTTATGTCCCGATTTTGTGATTGAATTACGTTCTCGTACTGATTCCTTAACCTCTTTACGCGAAAAGATGCGCGAATATTTAGCCAGTGGTTTACGTTTGGGTTGGTTGATTAATCCGCAACAGCAGCAGGTGGAAATCTACCGACTAAATGATGGTGTGGAAATTATTAATTTACCTGCTACTTTATCTGGGGAAGATGTCTTACCCGGATTTGTTTTGCATTTAACCTAAGAAGGATTGAGTACCCAGACAGAATTAATTACACATATTTTTCCCTGAACTGATAACTGATACAGCAGTTCTGGCGTTCCCTAAAACCAGAGACTTCCCACCTCACCATTAAGATAACTGCTATGAGTTATAGTGTATAAAGTAGCAAAAAGTAGAAGTGATTATGGAAACTGTAGTGTTAAATATCGAGACAGTTAATCTGACCGATGAACAATTTTATCATCTCTGTCAGGACAATCAAACATGGAATTTAGAACGTAATCAAAAAGGAGAATTATTAATTATGCCTCCCGTGGGTGGAAATAGTGGTAATCGAGAAGCTGATTTAATTGCTGATGTAACGATTTGGAATCGTCAAAGTAATTCTGGTAAAGTCTTTAGTTCTTCGACAATTTTTCGTTTACCAAAAGGAGGATATCGTTCTCCTGATGTTGCTTGGATAAAACGGGAAAGATGGGAAGCTTTGAGCGCAGAAGAGCGAGAAAAGTTCCCACCTTTATGTCCCGATTTTGTGATTGAATTACGTTCTCGTAGCGATTCCTTAACCTCTTTACGCGAAAAGATGCGCGAATATTTAGCCAGTGGTTTACGTTTGGGTTGGTTGATTAATCCTCAACAGCAGCAGGTGGAAATCTACCGACTAAATAGCGGTGTGGAAATTATTAATTTGCCTGCGATTTTATCCGGGGAAGATGTCTTACCTGGGTTTGTTTTGAATTTAACCTAAGAAGGATGACAGGGAATAACAAAGGGAATGAGACACAATCAGGATATCTCTATTTTGTCAAGACATTTCCAGAAAAGCGATCGATTGTCAGCTTGAAGGTGTATAATCTCTCAAAGGCCAGCATCAAGCTACAAAGTTCTCAATATATCCCAAAAAAAACAATTAGGATTTCAGGAACAGATGCTCTGGCTTCTTCTTCAAATAAAGAGGAAACTCTCAGCCACAACATTGATATTTGTCAATAATGTCCCCTAAAATTTTCAATCATCACTTTACTCCCCTCAAATCCCTCTCTCTGGGATTATTTCTCCTACAAGCTTTCACTCCCCTTACCCTAGCGGCCCCCCCGCGAGAACCGGATCAAACCGTCGGCTGTGATATTCTGGTGGTGGGTGGTGGTTTAGCCGGTGCCGGTGCAGCCTACGAAGCCTTATTATTAGGAAAAACCGTCTGTTTAACCGAGATTACTGACTGGGTGGGGGGACAGATATCTTCTCAGGGAACCTCCGCATTAGATGAAAGACGCACACAAAGAGAAAAATTATTTTTCCCGAAAGGTTATCTAGAATTTAGGGAAAGAATTAGAAAGCATTACGGCAAACAAAACCCTGGAGAATGTTGGGTAAGTGGGTCTTGTTTTTTCCCTTTTGATGGACATAAATTATTATTTCAACAGTTAGAAGACGCTGCCAAAAAAGGCAAAGGAACCCTGAAATGGTTTCCCTCCACGGTAGTCAAAGAATTAAATATTGAAACTTTACCCAATCGCGGCACCGGTCAACAGATTACCAGTGTAATTGCCATTCAACATAGTCCCGCAAAAGGTACTCCTCCCCTAAATACCGAGTTTTTATCGCAAAAAATGGAGGATATCTATCGCTACGAAAATTCTCCCCGTTTTGATAAAAAAATCCTCCGTTTTGTCTCCAAATCCTCCCAACCGAATCAATTAGCAGATTGGTATGTGATTGAAGCGACCGAAACCGGAGAAATCATCGGATTATCAGATATTCCCTACCGTTTAGGGGTCGATAAGCGCAGTTATCTCGAACCTTCTTCCTCTAGTGTCACTGGCGACCCCTACTGTACCCAAGGCTTTACCTATACCTTCGCCATGGAGGAAACAGAAAAACCCCAAACCCACAAGAAACCCGTTTATTACGAACGCTATGCCCCCTATTTTAGCTATGAATTGCCGCGATTAGCCGATTTTGACCTAGTTTTCACCTATCGTCGTATCTGGAGTCCACAACTGGGTAAAGAGAAAACCTTTGGGGGAATTACTTTTACCGAACCCGTCCCGGGGGATATCTCCATGCAGAATTGGACTTGGGGAAATGATTATCGTCCGGGGACTGCAAAGGATAACTTTATCTACACCCGTGAACAGTTGCAAGAGTTAGGACAGTTATCTCCCGGGGGATGGATGGGAGGATTACGCACAGAAACCCTCGCAAGGGGCGAAGAACACGCCATTTCCTACTATTATTGGTTAGTAGAAGGGATCACCGATTCCCAGTTAGGGGACGGGGTAAAAGTTCCCCATTTGAATAACCGTTATCTGTCTGGTTTTGATTCTCCCATGGGAACTGCCCACGGTTTGTCAAAATATCCCTATATTCGGGAAGCAAGACGGATTATCGGTCGTCCTTCCCTGACTTTCCCCACTGGTTTTACCGTCACAGAAATCGATATTTCCCGACAAAATTTTCAAAGCGATTTCTATCGTCAAAATCTTTCCCCGGCAGAATATCGGCGCTTAATTGCCACCTTGGCAGGATTAGAGGGATTTTCCGTACTTGATGGCACATTATCCCCCGATCAGGCCGTTAAACGCAAGCGATCGACTATTTACCCCGATTCCGTCGGTATCGGCCACTATGCGATTGATTTTCATCCCTGCATGACGGAACATCCCCCCGAAAAACCGGGTAATACAGAAAAAGCAGGAGAAAGACAGGGACAGGGCCAAGCTTACCCCTTCGAGATCCCTTTAAGGGCTATAATTCCCCAAAAAATCGATAATTTACTGATAGCGGGTAAAAGTATCGCTCTCAGTCATATTGCCGCAGCCGCCTATCGTGTCCATTCCTTCGAGTGGTCTTCCGGGGTAGCTGCCGGCATCACGGCAGTGTATGCTTTAAATAATAATGTACTGCCCTATCAATTAGTAGAAAGTGATTTTCTCATCGGCAATCAACAATTGCGAGAATTACGGCAAAAAATCGACGCTAGTGGTAATCCCACTGTGTTCCCCGATGCCTCAATTTTCCGGTCGATGGATAATTGGTATTAATTAGGGTCTGCTGAAAAAGTTTGTTGGTGGGGTTAGGAGTCAGTAGCCGGTCGTCAGTAGCCGGTCGTCGGGAGTTTCAGGCTTTTTTGCCCTCTCTTTTTGTGCCAATTTTGTACTATAAGAAGGATAATGCAAGGTTTTTGATGGTCCCAATCCGATTTTCGCAGCATGAACATCGGATTTTAACAGGTCAAAAGCCTTATTTTAAAAGGGTTTTACCATTATTCAGCAAGCCCTAATTAACCAGAGTTCGGGATAAAATCGAGTGTTTTTGGAAAATTATCTAAAAATTTGACCAGTTATACCAGTATTTTTCTAATTCTGGGTAATGCTCGCCCACCAATTCGCCAGAGGATGTTCTCGCGGGGGTGAATATCGTCCTTTGACTCGAACCGATTTGAGAACGTTTTTCAAATCTTGATCGCTAATCTTATTTTTTTCCGCCCAATATTGCAGAATTTCCGGAGTCGAGAGGATTTCTAGGTTTGGTTTTTCCCGTCGAAATAAGTTCGTTGCCTGTTTGTCATCCGTCGCAATTGCCCAGCCTCTGGAAATAGCGATCGCTCCGCTTGCCGACTCTCCATCATCTTTTAAAATAGCGACATAATTGACAAAAAGATCAGTTTCTGATTCGGATTCAAAATCAACAATTTGGATGATTTTGTTTTTAACCGATTCATCTAGCTGGAGTCTGTCACTTTCTTCAAAGCGATCGAAGTTAATCAATTCCTCTTCCCAAACTGTTTGCGCTATTGTAATTTGAGTGGGAATAGCCGTAATGATTTCTAAAAAACAACCAGAAGCTATCAGATTAAAAACACAACAGGCATCGAAAACAATAGGGGAGGATCGCTTCAGCATAAGGTTAATAGCCTCTCCCCTACTTATTTGATTTTAGTTAAATCAATATCTCTGTAGTCTTCGGTTAATTCCTGTGATGGTTCACGCAATATCTCGGCGAGCCGACGAGCTTCTAGGCGATCAACACCTAAAAAATGAGCGAAAGCACCTTCAGTAATTAGTTCTCGATTGTAAGCCTCGATCGCTAAATGTTGATAATGAGTAGGAGTTAAATCGTAGGATCTATTAGGATTATTTTCTAAGCCTAGTTCCTGTTGCGCTTTTCGGATTTTAAATCCACTATCCTTTAATCTGTTATAAGTACCCGATGGCAGCAATTGCATTTCTTCCAATCGATAGCATAGTGCTTGTATCGAAACACCGTAGTAATGAGCTAAGGTAATTAAATGGGTAGGAGTAAATTTACCTTGTGATCGTTTAATGTCATTATAACGTTTCAGTAAGCTACTGGTGGGCATGAGAAAATATTTCGGAAAAGCTTCCGCCAATTGTTCACTTTTAGGCATTCTTTGATATTCATCGAGATAATCAATCACGGGTTGATAACGATGGGCTAAAAAATGTAGATAACCGTGGGCTAATGACCACAGTTGACGTTCTCGCGGGTGATTAGCGTTAATTGCGATACAAGCTCCTATGGTTTCATTGTAACTGTACATTTCTGAGCATTTCGATTGGGAAGGCATGGGCAGATAAAAAATTCTGATTCCCACTTCTTGCTCTAAAATATCTCGTAATAGCGAAATCGGTTTATCTCCTAAACCTAATCGTTGTCTTTCGGCATTGGCGATACTTTCGGCGATAATATTAATGGGAAAAGTATCATCTAGATGATATTCGGGGGGATAGTTACGGGGTAAAGGCGACTTCATTAGTTCTTCTAATTCAAGGTAATTTTGACAGAATTCTTGGAAGCGCAAGATCACAGACTGTATTTCCGTTTTTTCCGCTTCACCACGACGAGAAGCGGAACGAAATTGTACCTCGAAAGATTCAATCGGAGGGGTTAAGACAAGAAAATCACTAACATTTTTACCGTAAGTGCGAGCGAGTTTTACTAATTCTGAGGATTTGAGACGGCGCTCCCCTTTTTCAATCGCGACTAGGGTTGTCCGCGCCACCTCGATAATTTTTGCCGCCGCTTCTTGCGTCATGCCGCGCTGTTCTCTCGCTTGTTTGAGTCGTTTTCCTAAGTCGTTGAGATTAATGCGATCGAGGATATTATTCGTCATGATTGTAATTCTCGATTTTCGTTAAATAAAGTTAGTTTTTATAGCCTGTATTACAATAAGGATGGGTAACTTGTCCATTATCTACATTTGCCGAACCTCCATCTCGTTTGCGTTTTTTATGATCGATGGAAATAGAGTTACAGTGAATCAGTCCGTTGCAAATTTGACAACGCGGAGCTTGTGAAAATGTTTCCAAGATAAAAATTTCACTCTTTTGGTCTTGACTAAAATTTTGTGATACTGCTGATGTTGAAGTTGGCAAATCATGGCTATATCCGATTTTTAAGTAATTAAAATTATTATTTACAATATCTTCTAGAATAAAATCTATTTTTTTATTACTCTTTAAACCTTCAACAATTTTCAACCAAAACTCAGCAATAGGTCTATAGCTTTTTTGAACAGAGCGATATTTGCTCATGATTTGGGAAACTAAGTAATTATAGTCAAATAAAAATTGCTCAAATTCTGCTCGGATATTTATGAAGCCATTTAAATGCTTTGTTTCTACTAGCTTGATAACAAAATAAACAGTTGCGAGAAAAGAAACCGTACGGTATCTTCCGGATCGAGAATAACAATACAGTAACGGATGTAAGCCAAGAGACGAAGGATGATTACTATTAAACCGTTGAGCAACTTTTTTAGCTTGTTTCAAAAAATTTATCGTTGTTTCTCCTGTTTCATCATTCTCAATATTTGGATTTTCATCTTCAACATGATTGGCAATATTAACAAAAGTGAGAATCATGGATAAGGTTTCATTAGAGTATAGCTTTCCGCACACTGGCAAATCTAAAGTTTTAATAGGAGTTTGTAGAGGTGGTTTAAATAGTATATTGTTAATCTCTTTAGCCAGTTCTTGTACTTGACACTGCTTTTCCTTAGAAAAGCTTGACCAATATTTATGCCCCGTTCCACTATTTATAATTGCTCGTGTTGCAATACTGTTTGGCTTTCTTCTGGATCTCAACAGCTTAATTTCAGTTGTATCAAGCGGAGTAGATTGTTGATTTATTTTAAAAAAAGAATCTTCAGCTTTTTCTGAATTTCCTTCAACCCATTGAAGCTGAATGGCTAATACTCCTAGCTCTCTAGCATTATTGACAATATCATCCCTAACTTTATCTGGGTTTTCTAAAGCTAGTTTGAAGTTCTGATACGATCCAACTTTTTTATCGATCAGTTTTCTGGTTCTATCGGCTATATTTAATTGTTCATCAGGAACAATACCATTATAAAAAGGCTTTGATATTAAACCATCTCCGTAGTCATCATTTACCCACGCTATCAATGAACTTAATCGATGACTGCCATCTATAACAAAAATTAATCCACTTTCACTACGCCATAAAATAATAGCTGGGATCAAATCACCTTCTACGAAACTTTTAATAAACTGACATACTCGTTCTTCATCCCATTCATTCGTCTCTCTTTGAAAGTCGGGCTTACGAACAGCGGGAAAAAAAAATGAATCAGGTGTAATATCCCTAATAGCGATAGACTCTATTTTCTTAATTGCTTTAGTGCTGGCTTTGATTTCAAAGTCTTCTCGCGGAATTAAAGCATCCAGATTAACTTTAACCATAAGTCTGTCGTGCGGGTAGAGAAAGGTAATAATGTCGTACAGGCGATCTCTTAATATATTAACTCTTTTATGCTGACATTGTTAGAAATTTATGGGTTTTTTGCAGGGTGAGAGCATCTCAAAAGCTATTGACAATTGGCCAATTTTGTGGTCCGCGTGGGTATTTCAGGTGATACCAGTCAATCAGAATAGTTACGAAATCTTAACATTTGGTCGATTTTTGCTTAACAATTGAGATGGCAAATTCTCCTCAAATATTCCTGAATCGTCCTCTGGGTAAGCAACTCACACAAAGTTCATTTTGTCAAGGATTGTTAAGATGCGCTTGCCCTGGGGTTTTTGGGGTTAAATGTCAGTTCTGGGTACTAACCAATCGAAAAAACAGTTTTTTAAAATCGATTTTGTCAACTTTTCCTTTTTTAGGGATAAATTTCAGACAATACCTGCAAAAAAAAAACATAATTCATAAGACTTGCATGAGTAGAAAACGGGTTTCTCCGAGAAACCCGTTTTCTGTGCGTTACTCAACGGATTTAGTATAACTTGTGATCACTCTCGAAAGCAAAATCGGATTATCGCTATAATCCGAAGGATAAAGTTATCGCACTCGTTTTCCTTTTCCAGATTCTCGCGATACCTTTTAATTAGCATTTTTAGGGGTTGGGACTAACAACCCCTAATTGTTAGACAAGCTATTGATAATCGCTTCTAGAGAAAAATTACTGACGAATTTGTACCGGCATCACCAAATAGGTCATCTTTAAACCTCCCAAGGGGGTAAAAATAACCGGTTGGGTACTAGCATTTAACTGCATTTGGATATCATTATTGGGTAAAGCCTTCAAACCGTCCATCAAATATTTAACATTAAAGGCAATATCGCCACTTTCTCCCTGAATTTCCGCCGCCATGGACTCTTTGGCGCTACCTAAATCAGGAGATTCCACCGCTAGGGATAAACGGTCATTTTCGCTATCGAGACTAAACTTGACTAAATTATTCTTTTGGTCCGATAAAACCGCCACTAATTCCAAACAACGGATTAACTGTTTGCGGTCTAAAACCAAAGAACGCTCGAAGGATTTAGGAATTAACTGATTATAAGTGGGATAGGCCCCTTCTAACTTACGACTGGTTAACCTCTGTTCCCCCATTTCAAAGATGACTTGAGAATCATCCACGTGCAGAGTAATAGTCTCGATATTTTGTTTTGTTGACATCATTCTTTCCAATTCTCGCAGGGCCCGGGCCGGAATGGTGACATTAAAGCCACCAGAGGCACTTTCCACCTCCTCTAGGGGAGTTTGTACCACCGCTAAACGATGACCGTCTGTAGCGGCAAATTCTAGACAATCGACGGTTTTAGTTAAATGTACCCCCGTCAACACCTGTTTAGTTTCATCGCCACTAGCGGCAAACAATGCACCTTTTAGTCCCTCTGTCAAGGCAACTATAGGTAAATTAACAATTTCTCCATCGGCCACCGTGGGCAATTCTGGGAACTCATCGGCCTTCATGCCGCGAATTTGGAACTGTGCCGAGGCGGTTTTCAGGAAAGCGAGACTATGCTCCTCATCATTCTCGTTTTCTTCCACAGAGATGGTGATTTCCCCCTCTCCCAAACGAGAGACAATATCGTTAAGCAATTTTGCCGGCAGGGTAATTTTGCCCCCTTCCACCACTTCGGCCCGAAAACTGGTGCGAATCCCTAAACTCAAATCAAAAGCAGTCAGGCTAATTTCGCCCTTTTCCTCATCGGCACAAAAGAGAACATTTCCCAACACCGGATGGGTAGGACGACTGGCAACGGCCCGACTAACTAGGGATAAATTGCTGTTGAGTTCGCTTTGACTACTGGTAAATTTCATAGCAGGAATAGTTTTTTTGTACGCTAAAAAATAATAGCAAGAATTCCCCTGTGGAAAATCTGTGGAAAACCTGAGCTTTTTTTGATCGCTCTTTCCGGGCTAAAATCTATCAATAGCAATAACTTCGCCCATTGCTAGGTTTTTCTGGCCATTCTGAAAAGATTGTGGAAAAATTGTCAAAAGTGAAATTTTCGCCCCTTCTCAGCCAATTACATCAACTGTTAACCATCAAGCTACAAGTTAAGAATAGCGAGACTTGAGCCGACCAGCATCTTTCTTTGGGAAAAAATTGCGTAAAATGTAGGCTGGTGATCTTTAAAATGGAACAAGCAGCAGGAAGTTAACAAAACAAAACTCCGGGCATTCCCCGGAATCGATAGACTCAAATAGACAAGGAGACAGGATTGGTTAGCACATCTTCGTATCAAACAACAAAATCGAAAGAAATCTTTACAGCCGCTCAAAAATTAATGCCGGGGGGTGTAAGTTCCCCCGTGCGGGCCTTTAAATCCGTCGGTGGGCAACCCATCGTTTTTGAAAGCGTCAAAGGGGCCTATATTCGCGACGTGGACGGTAACGAATACATCGACTATGTGGGAACTTGGGGGCCGGCTATCTGTGGTCATGCCCATCCCGAAGTGATTGCCGCCCTACACGAGTCCCTAGATAAAGGGACCAGTTTCGGCGCTCCCTGTGTCCAAGAAAATATTCTCGCTGAAATGGTGATTGATGCTGTTCCCAGCATTGAAATGGTGCGTTTTGTCAATTCTGGCACCGAAGCCTGTATGTCCGTCCTGCGCTTAATGCGGGCTTTTACCGGCCGGGATAAAATCATCAAATTCGAGGGCTGTTACCACGGTCACGCCGATATGTTCCTGGTTAAAGCCGGCTCTGGTGTAGCCACCCTGGGCCTACCCGACTCGCCGGGGGTTCCCAAAACCACCACTAACAACACTTTAACCGCCCCCTACAATGACCTGGAAGCGGTAAAAGCCCTCTTTGTCGAAAATCCCGACTCTATCGCTGGGGTGATTTTAGAGCCAGTGGTGGGTAATGCCGGCTTTATCGTGCCGGATGCCGGCTTTTTAGAGGGATTGCGGGAATTAACCAAAGAATACGGGGCTCTATTAATGTTTGATGAGGTAATGACCGGATTCCGCATCGCCTACGGTGGCGCTCAGGAAAAATTCGGCATCACCCCCGATTTAACCACCCTGGGCAAAGTTATCGGCGGTGGGCTGCCGGTGGGGGCCTACGGCGGTCGGGCCGATATTATGGCGATGGTGGCTCCGGCCGGTCCAATGTACCAAGCGGGAACCTTATCCGGCAACCCTTTGGCCATGACGGCGGGAATTAAAACCCTCGAGTTACTCCAGCGCCCCGGCACCTACGAATATCTCGATAAAGTGACTAAATCCTTAACTGAAGGGCTGCTGAAAGTGGCTAGAGATGCTGGTCATAGCGTTTCTGGGGGTCATATCAGTGCCATGTTCGGGATGTTTTTTACTGGCACCCCTGTGCATAATTATGAAGATGCCAAAAAGGCCGATGTGGCTAAATTTGGTCGTTTTCACCGGGGAATGTTGGAAAGAGGCGTTTATCTAGCTCCTTCCCAGTTTGAAGCTGGTTTTACTTCCTTAGCTCACACAGAGGCCGATATCGAACGGACTTTGGCCGCCGCTAAAGAGGTTTTAGCAGGTTTATAGTTAATACTGCTTCGGCCGGGAAAATCGATTGATAGAGTCCCAAGTATGGATGAGTTGACATCTCCCCGCTTGCAAAAGACGGGGATTCTCCGGGGAAATTTGCCGAGAAACCCCGAACAATCGAGGGATTATTATCCCCAGCACTGTAAAACTTATCAGTCTAACCACAGGCCGACCCTTTTTAGTCAACCAGATGGAGGAGACCATGAGCAAGCGGTATCTAACTTGACAAAAATTACCTCGGTTTTTATAATCCTGAAACCGTTAACAAAATTGAGCGATAAATAGCCCCGCAAAAAATCAAGAAAAACAGCAAAAAACCCCAGTTCCCCCCTTGACAAATAGCCAAAACTAGGCATTAGTTAAATTTAATGATTTTTTAATAAAAACCGCTTTCTATCACCAGAAAAAGCTATCGGTAGATTTTTATCAGAGTAATGTAATCATCTTTACAACTATCGGGGATCAAAGGATGTTACGGTGAAGGAGCGATGACAAACCCACTTTAAGATCACCCCGATTGCTATGGCACAAATTCTCGATCCCCTCCCCAACGGCAAGAAAAATAGTATTCTTTGTTGTTATGTCAATGCGACCAGTCATATTCAAATTGTTCGCATCACCAATATTGCTAACTGGTATTTTGAAAGGGTGGTTTTCCCCGGACAGCGTTTAGTATTTGAGACCCTAGCGGATGCTTTCTTAGAGATTCACACGGGGATGATAGCCAGTGCTATCCTTTCCGATAACATCCCCTGTGAGCGCCTTTATATCAGCGATGGGGATGACGATGACTCCGAGGGTCAACTAGACGGGGAAATATTCTACCCCCATTCCCTAGAGGAAAGTCAAGGGGCGAAAATTGACAATACCGTACCCTTCAGTTTAACTTTAGCTTCCGCCTAGCTAATAACCTAATCTGATAATTCCCCTCGTACGAGAATCACAGTGCAGTTAACGGCACGGGCAATCGTCGAGGGGATATTGCCATTTAATAACTGATTGAGCAAACTTTCCCTCGATGCACCCAAAAGCACCAAAGAACAATCCTCCGATTCTACCAGATCAATGACTGCCTCGGCCGGAGAGGCCGAACGAATCGGTAAAGGTACAATCGGCTCTGCGATCGCTTTCTGTAAAGATGCTTGTAAAACTTCCAAAGTGGACAGGTCTGGCAGTAACTCCGTCGGAGAATAGATTTTACATAACCAAAGTTTGGGATGATCCGAAGACTCGGACAAGGACAGCAAACTAGGCAATAATGCTAAAGCGCGTTGGGCATTCGGACCGCCGGCGGTGGGAATCAGCCAAATCCTTTCCCGATTAGGATCGTTGGGAAAACAATCCTTTGTTCCTAATTTTACCAAGATGGTTTCACAGGGAGCTTGGGCGATCAAAGTATCGACTGAAAACCCAAAAATCGCCCCAGTAGTCGATTTTTCCCCCGTCCAACCCATAATTAATAAATTGCTGTGTCGTTCGCGAATCGTGGCCAAAATCCCGTCGGCGATGTCCTGAGCCACGGAAATTTGCGTATGAACAGAGATATGCTGCTGACGGGCTAATCTTTCCAGACGATGAAGTAATTTGCGTCCTTCGCGTGTATCTACCCGGACTTCCGCCGGAGAACTAAGACGAGGCACAGTAATCACATAGAGACAATCTATCTCATAATTGCGTTCACGGGCGATGGCAGCGGCAATTTTAAACAAAGCGGTAGCGGTGTCGGGATTGGCAATGGGTAACAAAATCCGGCCTATTCCCACAGCCGGAGAACGAGTTTGATAAACCACATAGGAAGGGGTAGTGGGTTGAGGCAGTTGACAAACCCCCCCTAATTGATCAGCTTCCACCCGGATAATATCAGTGCGGGTGATGATCCCCACCAGTTTTTGACCGTCGGTAACGGGTAAACGGGAAAGCTGATAGCGATTCAACAGAAATAAAACATCGGTTAAAGCTGCCTGGGGAGCCACCGTAATCGGATTGGGAGTCATCATCTCCCGCAGGACGGTTTGACTGTTTTTTGATCGCCATTTATCCAGATCACTTTGGGTAAAAATCCCCAATAGTCGCCCCTGTTCCACCACGGGAAAACCGCGATGATGGGAACGGGACATAATTTTCACCACTTCCCCCAGGGGTAAATCCGCCGGCAGAATTTCCACCTGGGATTGCATCACATCTATAGCCGACAGATGGGCCAGCACATCGTTAGCCGGGGTTTCCTCGTTGAGAATAATACCACTAGCGGAAAGTAAATGCTGATAGAGGGAACCGGGGCGAATGCTTTCGGCAGTGATATAAGAAACGGCACAGGTCAACATCAGGGGCAGCACAATATTAAAATTGCGATGCAGTTCAAAGACAATCACGATCGCCGTTACCGGAACCCTGACTACTCCCGTAAAAAAGGCCCCCATACCCGCTAAAGCATAACTAGGTTCGCTGCCGAAACCCATAATTTTCGTCTCGATTCCCCCCACCAGAAACCCCAAACAGGATCCCAACACCAAAGCGGGGGCGAGGAGTCCTCCAGGGGCGCCGGAACTGTAGGAGATCATCGTCAGGAAAAAATAGACCACAAAAGCGAGGGCGGTATTCTGCCAGCTTAATTCCCCTGCCAGCAAAAACTCGCGTAAACCCGTATTATCTCGAAAAAAGTCGGGTAAAAAAGCCACTACCGTTCCCGATAACCAGCTGACCAGACCGATGCGCCAAGCCAGAGATAACCGCCAACGCCGCTGCAGCTGGCTACAAAAAAGGATGCCTTGATTGAATAAAGCCCCCAATAAGCCCGCTAAAGCCCCTAAAAGGCAATAAATGGGTATTTCTTGGGCAGAGAAGCTAATATTGGCATATTCAGTGATGATCGAGGGGGTATTCTGCAGCATCATCGAAACCACGGCCCCGGTAAAGGAAGCCACAATCGCCGTTTCTAGGGTCATACTGGAAACATCGCGCATTAATTCCTCGATCACAAAGAGGACCCCGGCGATGGGAGTAGTAAAACCGGCCGCTAACCCCGCGGCTGCCCCGGCTGCGATCATCTGACGACGGTGATCGGGACTGGTGGGCAGCCATATGCTTAATTGGGCCGCTAGGGCTGCCCCGATGTGTACCGTCGGGGCCCGACGACCAAGGGTTAAACCACCGCCAAGGATCAGGATCGCCCCGATCATTTTTACGACGGCAACGCGCCAAGACAGGGGCAAAGGATATTTAGCTAGGGCCGCTTTTACTTGGGGAATACCCCCCCCAGCGGCCGCGGGGGAGAAGTGTTCGACAATCCAACCAGCGCTATAACCAAGCAGAAAACCGCCGAGGGGCAAAACTAGGAAAGGAGAGGAATTGGCTACTAGATGCACCCGCCAACCACCTAACCAACCGATGCCCAATTTCAGGATAATAGCGGCAAGGGCGGAGAGAATTCCGATGAAACAGGCTACCAGTAAAGCATAACGACTATCGGTCGCGCTACGTCCGAAGTGTTGGGATTTAAACCACTGACGGAGGTTTTGGTGACGGGCAAAAAGTCCCATAATTATCAGGGAGAATCAAGGCAATGGCAGGGCGAGGATTTATTTTGGGTTCTGATTCCTCGTCTCTTTAATCATAGGCCGTTAAGTTCTGTGACTGTTCACTTTGTTTCTACCAGTGGACCCAATAGTAGTTTTTCGATCGATGGGCTAGGATCGAAGGTTGTCCCTATCTTTGAGCGGAGGATATAAAGCTTGTCATTGATTGACCATATCTCTACAGTGGATCTATTTTGTGGGGCTGGGGGGCTAACCCATGGTTTTGAGAAAGCTGGACTAATCGTTAAAGCGGGTTATGATATCGACCCAGCTTGTCAATTTCCCTACGAACATAATAATAAAGCCCAGTTTATTTTAAAAAATAATGAACTTCGACTGGTGAGCTTCTGGCCAGATCATCTCTCTTTGGTAATCTGGTATATAAAGTTCATTGATGTCGTCCTCTAAACCATCTTTATATTTTTGAACTAAAACTTCCACAGGATATTCCTTTGTGTCGTAATCAACTATTTTCTGTTTTTCGCGGATTTCTTGCTCTGCTTCCTCTTTCAGACTATCGCTGATTTCTGTTCTGGCAAATTCATCGGGTTTGTTAGCCATCTCGAAGTTACTTGCAACCATCAATTTATCTAATCAATCATACAATGTCTTTGCGGACAAAAGCCGCTCCACTTCCCTTGACAGCAGAGCAGCTTTTTTTGAATAATTAACTATATAGTGATATAATTATATTAATTTGGCTCAAGTGCCGAAGCTCATACCATATTTTTTAGCTAATGTCAATAAAGTTATGAAACGATTTCTATTATTATTTTGTGTTATCGTCAGTTTTTTGGTATTTATCAGCCTTCAAATCGATTTTTCCTTGTCCGCACTAGCTCTAACCAGACAACAGCCAGAAGGACCGGGGCAGCTGTTGTATCAATCCCGTCATAGTTTGCGCGATGATACCGGTAGTCCTTGGCAGGTGGTGTTATTTAAACGAGTTAAAGATGGGGAAACGGTAGAAATTAGTTTGCGCTTGGTGGGATTTCCAGAGGGGATTGAGTTTCTTCACCCGGAAAGATTAACGATAACCACTGCTAAAGGCCAAATTTTAGCGGCTGAGGATGCTTTTGCCCAAGAATCACCCGCAGCTAACGTTGGTCAATACAAGATGCAGGATATCTTAGCACAGCTACCCGTTACCGAAGCGATCGAGCTTTCCCTACCCCTAGACAATCCCCGCTCTCTCAGTATCCCGACTCCTGTACTTTTGGAATGGCAAAGTCTGCTTTTTTCCGTAAATGGAGGAAATCCCCATCACTGACAATAAAAAAAAATGCCCAATTAGGCAAAGTTTCAGCTATCACCACTACAATAAAATCACTATCAAAATTTCAATTGTCTGACTATAGTTCTAAAGCTTCGTAGATGTATAATTTATTCAAAAAACCGACGGTGCTGAAGTGATAACTAGGTAAAGGCGGAGGGAACCATAATTCCGTTTGATAAACGCTGAAAATGACAAAATTCTTTCTAGTGGTGTTAGTGGCGATCGCTTCTTGTAAAAAAGGATGACCCGTATCCACCAACATTTTACAGTAACCCCGCAAGAGAGCCTGCACTTCGAGGGAAGCTTGCGCCCGAGCGCAGACATTATCCTTGAGATAGCTAGTTAACCTCTGGGAAGCGTATTGTTCGTAATCTTGACGATTGGGGTTAGTTGTCAGCAATATTCCCGCAATTCCCCCTAAAACCACTCCTACCACCATTCCCCCTAACCTTGCCAATTTCATAAGCTCTCAAATCATCACTCACTTACCCTAACCATAGCCCGAATTAGGATAAAAAACCTGTTGTCAATGATTCCTTTTCTGGTATAGTAGATATGTGTACGGCGAGCGTAGCCAAGTGGTTAAGGCAGTGGATTGTGGTTCCACCACTCGGGGGTTCGAGTCCCCTCGTTCGCCCTCTTTTTAAGGATCGCTGATGATTAGGCTTTAAGGGAGTCAATTGGCACTTACCCGCTCAAATCCCCAATCAATTCGTTATCGGTAAAACCCTACACCCCACACCCCACACCCTGTCCCCACAAAAAACTTTTTGCCGCAAACCCTACTTACCAGTTAAGACGGCACTAGAGAAGCGGAGTAGCGATAACGTGATAGTTTAGATCTAATCGGTAATGTGAAGTTAGAACAATAATGACCAGAGTAAACCCGAAGTTAATTATTCATGGGGGAGCGAGTTCCCTAGAGGACAAAGGTGGTTTAGAATCGGTGCGCGATTCTCTCCGGGGGATTGTTAAGAATATTTACAACCTCCTTGACAATGGTGCAAGTGCTGTGGAGGCGGTGACAAAAGGATGTATGTTACTGGAGGATGAACCGCGATTTAATGCTGGGACTGGTTCGGTGGTGCAATCGGACGGTCAGGTGCGAATGAGTGCAGCCTTGATGGATGGTCGTCATCAGCGTTTAAGCGGTGTCATTAACGTCTCGCGGGTACAGAATCCCATTAGCCTAGCCCACTTTCTCCAAAGTCAAGAGGATCGCATTCTCTCGGAAATTGGAGCTGCCGATCTGGCCCGAGAATTACAAATTCCCCTCTATGATCCCCTAACCGATTATCGGATTCAAGAATGGATGGAGGAAAGAAAGACGAATTTTAATCGCAAAATGGCCCGTTTATTCGCCGACTCGTCAGCGCAACGGGGAACCATCGGGGTGGTGGCCCTTGATCAACAAGGAGACATCGCCGCCGGAACTTCTACCGGAGGCAAGGGACTAGAAAGAATCGGTCGCGTTAGTGACAGTGCCATGCCAGCGGGCAATTATGCGAATCCATGGGCAGGAGTAAGTTGTACGGGAGTCGGGGAAGATATTATCGATGAGTGTTTAGCCGCTAAGGTGGTTATTCGCGTCACCGATGGTTTTTCCCTCGCCGCTGCCGTGGAGAAATCCATGCACGAATCCCAAACTAATGGTCGGGATCTGGGCATGATTTCCCTTGATCGTCAGGGGAATATTGTTTGGGGAAAAACGGCGGAAATTCTCTTGGCTGCCTATCACGATGGTCAGGCGATCGGTGATACCCTAGAATGGCACGGTGAAAATGTCGGTTTAATCGGCCATGTCGCCGTCGGATAGTGGAACAAACTGCGATCGAACTTAGTCTTCTCGGTTAATCTCTGCAAGATACTTCTTCTCGAAAATCTCCGTGTGGCAATATATTATTCCTATTTTTGACCCCGATGTGAAAAACTGGTCAGCCGAAGCGCGGTTATTGCGCTGGATGACTTTTTTGTGGCTGTCAGTCGGGTTAGTCGTGCTTTTTTCCGCCTCCTACGCTCTGGCTGACAGTCGCTTTGATAACGGACTATACTATTTTATCCGCCAATTAATCTGGCTTTGGATTGGCTTAATTGGCTTTAATTTCCTGGTGCGATTGCCGATCGAGAAACTCCTCAAAATCGCCCCCTGGATGATTTTATTAGTTTTAGGATTAATTTTGATCACTCTTATCCCCGGTTTAGGAGCTAATATCAATGGTGCCACCCGTTGGATTAAAATCGGGCCGATTCTCTTGCAACCGTCAGAATTTATGAAACCGTTTCTCGTCCTGCAAGGGGCGGCGGTTTTCGGTGGTTGGCCGCGTTTAAATGTCAATCAACGGTTAACTTGGATCGCTATTTTTGGGCTAATTCTAGCCGGCATTCTCTTACAACCTAACTTGAGTACCACTGCTCTGTGTGGTATAACTCTCTGGCTGATCGCTCTTGCCTCTGGTCTGCCTTTATCCTACATGACCAGCACCGCTTTACTGGGTGTAACTATGGCTGTGGTTAGTGTTACTTTCCGCGAATACCAGAGAAAACGGATTTTATCTTTCCTAGACCCCTGGCAGGATCCCCGGGGTGATGGTTATCAATTAGTGCAGAGTTTACTGGCGATCGGTTCTGGCGGAACTACCGGCAGCGGTTACGGTTTATCCCAACAAAAATTATTTTATCTACCCTTCCCGGATACGGATTTTATTTTCGCTGTCTTTGGCGAGGAATTTGGTTTTGTTGGCGGTATTTTACTGTTAATCATGCTATTTCTCTACGCTACTCTCGCCCTGATCGTGGCGGTTAAATGTCGTCATCGCATCAAAAAATTAGTGGCGATCGGGGCGATGGTAATTTTAATCGGTCAATCCCTGTTAAATATCGGTGTGGCCACTGGTTCTTTACCCACTACCGGCTTACCTTTCCCCCTCTTTAGTTATGGCGGCAGTTCCAGTTTAGCTAGTCTCTTTTTAGCGGCCCTCTTAATCCGGGTGGCTAGGGAAGAAAATGAGACCGGGGAGCGCCAGACTTGGCAGAAGGGTGCGGGGAGCAGGGAGAAAAAGCTGATGGCTGACGGCTAAAAAGCTAAATACTGTCTCGGAGTCTCCTCAATACTGACTTCTAACCCAATTCCCCGGCCAAACCCTAGAAATCCTCGGGAATAATCCATTGGGTCGGTTGCGTCAGTTTTTTCAGTCTAGCGGCTTCTGCCATTTCTAACATCTTTTCCAAAGAAGTTGCGGCAATAAATTTGGCTGCTTCGGCGGCATGGGCTTGATTGGGGCATCGATCGCCTAAAATACAACCATTTAGGCAATCTACAGCACAATTTACCTGTTTTTCCATAAAAACTCTCTTTTTCTAACTAGATTTGGCCTTTATATTTTAACCCAACTTTTTTTCAGCCAACCCTAGGTAAGTAATTATGCCAGTTAAGAAAGCGGCACGCTTAACCTTTCCCTAACCAATAAATTACTATATATTTTAATTGTGTGAGGAGTGAGAAGAAAGCAAAGTCCTTGGGGTCGAAACACGGCAAGACTCCCAAGGGCTTTTCCATGTCTAGGGAACAGTTGTCAGTCATGAACCAGCCTCAAGAGCGAGAACCTTTTGCCAGTTTAGTTTTATATCATCTCTTTAAATGGTCGATCGTTAGCCCCACCCTACACGGCTATTTTCGTGGTCGCGTTTACGGAGTGGAAAATGTCCCCCGGCGTCATCCTCTGATTATCGTCTGCAATCACGCCAGTTACTTCGATCCACCCCTATTATCCTGTGCCGTAGGTCGTCCTGTAGCTTATATGGCTAAAGAGGAATTATTCACCATCCCGATTTTAAAACAGGCGATCGCTCTTTATGGGGCCTATCCCGTCAAACGCGGCAGTGGTGATCGCGGGGCAATTCGGGCGGCGATGGGAGCATTAGCGGCGGGCTGGGCAGTGGGAGTGTTTCTGGAGGGAACGCGCACCGAGGACGGATTGATCCATCAACCAAAACTAGGTGCGGCGATGATTGCCGCTAAAGCGGGAGTTCCCCTATTACCCGTCAGTTTGTGGGGGACAGAAAAGATTTTTCAAAAAGGTTCTTCTTTTCCCCATAGTATCCCCTTAACTATTCGCATCGGCGAAGTGCTGCCGCCACCGATTTCTAACAAAAGAGAAGCTTTACAGGCAGTTACCGAGCGCTGTGCCGAAATTATTAACGGATTACACGCCCTCGGACGCTAACTAGGGTCTGCGGCAAAAAGTTTTTCTTGGGGACAGGGTGTGGGGTGTGGGGTGT
>NZ_CAIP01000138.1 GCF_000297435.1 Microcystis sp. T1-4
TCTCCCCACTTCCCAATTCATAATTCATAATTCCCTCTCCCCACTTCCCAATTCATAATTCATAATTCATAATTTATAATTCATAATTCCCCACTTCCCCACAGTATCGCCCAAATATGACCAACTCAGACCGAATTATTGTTCCTCTTGATGTGCCGGATTTAGAATCAGCGATCGCAATGCTCGATCTGTTGCCGGAAGTCAGTTTTTGGAAAGTGGGACTAGAATTATTTGTCAGTAGCGGTGCAGAAATTCTAGGGATTCTGCAAGAAAGACAAAAAAAGAGCTTTCTCGATCTAAAATTTCATGATATTCCCAATACGGTCGCCGGGGCCTGTCGTTCCGCCAGTCGCTATCGAGTGGATTTACTCACCCTCCACGCAACAGCCGGACGGCAAGCAATGACGGCAGCTAAGGCGGCAATCTCTGACCTGCTATCCCCGCCAAAACTTCTCGCTATCACCGTTTTAACCAGCCTTAACGCCAGGGAATTAGCCCTCGACCTCAAAATTCCCCTAGAACTATCGGAATATGCCTTAAATCTGGCATTATTGGCCAAGGAATCGGGAATTGATGGGGCGGTTTGTTCTCCCCAAGAAGTGGCGCAATTACGTCGCGTCTGTGGAAAGGATTTTCTCTTAGTTTGCCCCGGAGTTCGTCCCTCCTGGTCAAGCAAAGGGGATCAAAGTCGGGTGATGACTCCGGCCCAAGCGATTAAAGCTGGGGCCGATTATCTAGTAATTGGACGACCGATCACCGGTGCGGAGGAGCCAAAGGTAGCATGGGCAAAAATTTGTCACGAATTAGCCGATATTTAGGGGTATTACTGGTTATTTTCGGGATTAACTCGCCAGCTGTTAGTCGTCCTCTTTCTAGCTGTCCGGAGGATTTAAATCTTTTAGTCGATCGCCTCTTGTCAGATTTACCCGGTTATGCTAATCGAGTTATTAGCCGCGCCCAAATCGATCAAGAATTATCTACACCGGTTTTTGTGATTATTGCCGGTCGTCCCGAATTTGCACCCCTACCTTTAACTGCCGGTCAATATTCCGGTCAAATTGCCGATGACACTCAACAGGTTTTTTTTACGACTTTAGAGCGTCAGTATAGTAAAAATCGCTCTGTCACTCTCCAGAATTATCATTGGTTATTTTTAACTAAAACTGGGGAAGGATGGCGATTAGTCACGGTTTACAGTCAATTAGCTTCCCTGGAACCCACTCAAGTCCCCTTACCTCCCCTAGAAACCAGCCAAGGCACCATCGGCCAAGCGGTGCGTCTCTGGCTGCGGGACTGCGAAGCGGGTACATTGCGCTAAATTCGCTCGGCCAAAACAAAGCGATCGAAACCTGCTAGGTCGTTAATAATCTGAATTTGTCGATAATTGCCCTGATTTTCCAGCATTTGCGCTACTTTTTCCCCTTGACCGGCTCTCATTTCCACTAGCCAAAGGCCTCCCGATCGCAGATAATCGGGAGCAGTGGCCACTAGATAGCGCAGCGCGGTCAATCCGTCTTCACCTCCATCCAGGGCCAAACGGGGTTCATGTTCCCGCACTTCAATTTGTAAGTCAAGGATTTCTGCACTGGGAATATAGGGAGGATTGGACAGCATACCGCTAATCTGTCCTTGCCACTTCTCTAGGGGGGTCCACCAAGAACCCTGTTTTAAGATAATTCTGTCGGCAAAACCGGTATTGATGATATTTTCTTTGGCGATCGCTAAAGCCGTTTGACTGTAATCAATAGCATATATCTCTGCTTTTGTCAAGATACTGGCTAAACCAATAGCGATCGCACCGCTACCGGTTCCCAGATCTACCCAGATTCCCCCGTCGTCTCCTCTGACGGTTTCTCCAACAATATCGATTAATAACTCGGTTTCGGGACGAGGAATTAAGACCCCCGGGGAGACTTTCAGGGTAAAATTACGCCAGACCACCGATTCGAGCAAATACTGCAAGGGAACCCTTGCTTGCAGGCGTTTTTGCCAGCGTTTAGTAATTTCCGACCAAGAATAACTCAAGGGGATTTTTTCTCGTTCGCGAAAGGATTGTAAGCGCAGGGAAAGAGTATCTAAATCTGTCACTGCTTGCAGAAAGATATCCACTTCCTTGGCCAATAGTTGCGATCGCTGTAAATCAGCGATCGCCTGTTGGCGCCATTGACTTAATTCTTGACCGGAAATACTAGCAGTCACAAGGCTTAACGATTGGGGGCGGGGGGATTACTGGTATTATTATTAGGGCGTGGCTGATTTGCCGGGGGTTGATTGGGAGCATTTTGGTTACTATTTGCGCGGATAAAATCAATCGTTTCTTGGCTAGGAAAGAGGAGAATTTTAGTTAAAGCTTCATCGTTGCTTTGTTGTAGGGTGGCGATGACACTTTCTAGGGGAATAACATCAATTTTCACCGTGGCTGCTTCGGCGGGATTGGCTTTTTTATATTGTTCTGCCATTTGTAAAGCGGCGGCTTTTTCAAAGAAGAAAGGAATAAAATCCTGATTATTGCGACTGACCACTAGAAAATTACTCTCTTTTCCCGCTTTCGGCACAAATAAAGGGACACCACCTTGATATTGTTGACCTCTTTCACTGAGCAGTTTTTTCGCCGATTCTACTTCCGACTCTTTGGGAACAAAATCGATAATTAAACGATTTTGTTCGGTTTGACTGGTTTGCATCTTATAGACTTGTGCCAAGGAAACAGCCTGAACTTTAACTTTGCTGGCTACTTCAGGATTCTCTTTTTTCAGTCGTTCAAAAAAGTTTTCTGCGTCCTGCCGACTGATAAAAACTCCCGTGAATTTCTGTTCTTTTTCTCCCACGGCAATTAGGGGAACTCCTTGATCGTCGGCAATAGCGAAGACAGGTACAGACTGCAAGGTTCTGACGATTTGTTCTTCTGGTAAAGCGAGTGCTTTAGAATAGCTGCCCAGCAGCGAAGTCAACATTGTCGTTCCTACTAAACCAAGGGTTGCCGTCCAACGAATGAGAGATTTCATCAAAATAATTACCTCGTTATTACTATTAACCAATATTTGCCGTTAATCTGAAACTATATCGTCTGCTTAACCCCTCCGATCAGGAGTTTTCTGATGAATAACCAGCCCCGAAAGTTCCCTTTATTGGCTTGCTTCTGAACCATCATAGCTAAAAAGCTCCATATTTGGTGAGATGTGGTCGCAGCGGCGGCTAGGAAATAGGGGCAACTTAGGGGCTGATCTGGAGAATAATAGGAATTAATTGGATTTTTTAAGCTATATTTTCCGAAAAAAATCGCTTTATCTACGGTTTAAGCTTGCTTTTGCCTTCATAAGCACCAACTTAAGCTCAAAAGCCATCCTCTTGTCGGAATCAGTTAGTCAACCGGCTACCTTTTGAGCTTGGCACTGCTAATGACTTTCCGAGAGATGGTGCGGATGGGCGATCGCTAACCGCAGCCATTGATAGGAAACTAGATTTAAAATCAGTCCAATGATCAATAAAATCGCCATGAGAGCGATTTGATACCAGGAGATCGGTCTGACCAGAAGATCGGCGATCAGATGGGCTAAATTCAAGACAGAATAGAGAATTGTCAACCAGAAATGGCCTTTTCTCAAGGAGCGACTTTCGCTAAAATTGACCCCGATAATCGCTAACATGGGCAGCAAAAAAAAGAGCAACATTCCCCAGAAAATCGGATCAAGATTGCTGGTTTGATGACTCTCGACGAGCGATTGACCATGGAAAAGCGGCATTAACCCCAGTTGGGTGTGAAATAGGGTTCCCAAGAGGAATGTTGTCCAGAGAGCGGCAATTTTTTCGGGATATTTCGCTGTTTTCACGGTAATTATCCTCTTAATCGGTTAATATAAAAGGTCGGGCTAGGTGAGAAAGTATTCTTCAATTTTTCCTAGTCACTTATCTATACATTCTAAAAAAAGTTTCTGTATTTAAAATTACTTTTTACAAAAAAACACAAAATAGTTTTTACTGCTGATCAGCCGTGGAGAAAGGCCGCTGCTATAGTGGTAAATTTAGCTAATTCTCAATCTAAAAATGTTATGACCACAACCACTTGCGAGAGTAACTCGATCTATCCCGTGCGTTGGCAAGATAATAAAGTCTGGCTGATCGATCAAACCCGTTTACCCATGGAGTATGGGGAAGTTGAGATCACCAGCAGTGAAGCCATGGCCCGGGCGATCGAAACGATGATTGTCCGCGGCGCCCCGGCCATCGGGGTGGCGGCTGCCTATGGTATGGTTTTAGGAGCGCAGGAAATTAAAACCGACCAGAAAGAGCAATTTCTGGCTGATTTAACTAGAATAGCCGATCGATTAGCTCAAACCCGGCCCACGGCGGTGAATTTATTCTGGGCGATCGAGCGAATGTTAAAAGTGGCCAGGGAAAGTGGCCCAGAAGTGGCAGTAATTACCAAAAATCTCCTGGAAACTGCCCACAATATCCAAAAAGAAGACGTGGAAACCTGTCGGGCGATCGGTCGCCATGGTTTATTGGCGCTGCCGGAGCAACCGGAAAAACTGACAATTTTAACCCACTGTAACACTGGTTCCCTGGCCACGGCCAGTTATGGTACTGCTTTAGGGGTAATTCGTTCCGCTTGGACAGCAGGAAGATTAATACAAGTGTATGCAGACGAAACCCGGCCACGGCTGCAAGGGGCAAAATTAACCGCCTGGGAATGTCTGCGGGAGGGAATCCCCGTCACCGTGATCACCGATAGCATGGCGGCCCACTGTATGCAGCAAAAACTGATCGATGCGGTGATTGTTGGGGCCGATCGCATTGCGGCCAATGGGGACACGGCTAACAAAATCGGCACCTATTCCCTTGCGGTGCTGGCAAAAGCTCATCATCTGCCTTTTTATGTGGCTGCCCCCCTATCGACGGTGGATTTTTCCCTTAAGGATGGTACGGGGATACCGATCGAACAGCGCGATAGTGCCGAAATTTATCAGGTGGGAACCACTACCCTTTGCCCTAGAGATGTTAACTTTTATAACCCCGCTTTCGATGTTACTCCCGCCGCTTTAATTACCGCTATCATCACGGAAAAAGGAGCGGTAACACCGGCTGAATTAATTTTTTTACAGGATTCCTAGAGGGTAAGCTTTTTCGACAAGATACTCACTAAAATTAGAACGTAGGTTGGGTTGAAGCATGAAACCCAACGCCGGCATGGGTTACGCTACCGCTAACCCATCCTACAAATAATTTTGCCTCCTTGCTTAATAATCCTAATGAGTCTCCAAATGTATCCTTTTTTGAACGAAAATGCCTAAGTCCCAATGAGTCTCCAAATGTATCCTTTTTTGGACGAAA
>NZ_CAIP01000137.1 GCF_000297435.1 Microcystis sp. T1-4
AAAGTCTTGCCGTCGGGACTAAAATTAACGCTATAGACAGCGCTATCATGCCCCTTGAGGGTGCGGATTTCTTGGCCTGTTTCTACATTCCAGAGTTTGATAGTGTTGTCATCACTACCGCTCACCAAAGTCTTGCCGTCGGGACTAAAACTCACACTATTGACACTGCCATTATGCCCTACTAAGCGATTAGATTCCCTTCCTTCAACCAGAATCTTCTGCAAAGCATCAATTACCTTCGTGTTGCTTGCGTTGTGTTTCTGCAAAATTTTTCCTGCCTTAATCGCTTCAACAATAGCATCTAATTCTTTTCCCTCTTCATTAAAGAGATGCAAAGAATAACCACTGAGAGAATTTGCTAAACTAAGTTCTGTATCAACTTCGCGCCGTTTTCTTTCTGCTTCGATTTTTTCTCGTTGCTTTTGATAGTGATAACTAGCTTTAATAAATTTTACGGCTACATCATCTAAATTAGAAAGTGATTTTTCTTTGATAAGATTGACAATCCTTTTCAGTTTAGAACCTCCCCAAAGCTCACTACTCGCTTTTACTGCATCTTGCTTCTGTAAATCATCCCACTGTTTAGCATCAGCATATAAACGACTTCTGAGAACAATTATCTCCTCTTTTTCTCGAATTAAATTCTGTAACACTTTCCAAGAACGAATTAACGCCTCATGCGCTACCTCAACCGTTGCTTTCCCGTCTTCTCCCTTACTCACCAAAAGACGATTATCTATTAATTGATAGAGAACCTCCCTTTGCATTTCCTCCTGTTCAAAACTCGATTTATCCGCCCTTATGCTAACCGCTTCTTTCCCTTCTAAACTAATTAACTCTAGAAAAATTTCCTCTGCTGCTTTCCGTTGCTGTTCATTAAATTGACTATAAATTTTATCCGCTTGTTTTTCTAGCGCACCCGTTACCCCACCAATCTCTTGATAAATCTTATTATTTAAAACCCGCTCTTGAATATGATCTTTTTCCCACAATAAATCTAATGTATATTGTAACAGAGGTAAAGAGCCAGCCTGTTCATAAAAATCGGCAATAATTTGATTAATTAATCCCTTTTCAAAGATTACCCCATTTCTCGCCGCCGGTTCAGCAATAGCTAATCTTAACTCACTTTCGTCCATATCCGTTAACATCTTGCTATACTGATCATGGATTTTTCCTAAACTGGGATAAGGACTTAATTTATCTAAAAAATCCGCCCTCATCGTCATCACAATTTTAACTAAACTATCATTATTTTCAATTAATTTAATCAAACTTTTAATGAAAATATCTCTTTCAGTTTTCGGTGTACGAGTAAATAATTCCTCAAATTGGTCAATAAAAATAAACCATAAATCAGAATTATTTTTTAATCCTTCAACCACCTTAATTAAAGTCTCTTCCTTAACAGCTTGTGCTAATTTCGCTTGGGATTGTTTATATCTATTTGCCAAAAGACAACCATAGAAAGACTCAAAGGGATTAACATCAGGAACAAAAGTTAAATTAACCAATTTATTCGCGCCAAAATTATCCTTTAACTTAGGAATTAAACCCGCTTGAACTAGAGAAGACTTACCACTTCCCGACGCACCTAAAAGCAATAAAACATTCTTTTGCTTTAAATAATCAGTTAACTCAATAATCCAATTATCTCGCCCAAAAAACCTATCCTTATCATCTACCTCAAACTTCCTTAAACCCAAATAAGGTGAACCCGTAATTAAAGTTTGAGCTTGAATCTCAACTCCTGACTTTTGGGTGATAATATATTGATTGATTACACCGCCACTAATATCACCCGCAATTCCCTTAAATTCACCATCACCAATAAGACCTTTAACATCACCCCCTATTTCTAAATAATAACTTTTATCAGTCATTTTTGCTACCCCAAAATTATTCTTTTCAAGTTAACTTTAAATTGCAGTTTTAGAATTAGCACTCTTTAAGGACTTCCTACTAAACCAAACAATTTAGCCAAACCGCCTAAAATCGTTACAATTAAAGCGACTAAAATCCCTCGACTGACGAACTCTTGATTCTCTAAGCGCTTTTCCACGCCATCAATTTTTCCCTCTAAACGCTTCTCAATACCATCAATTTTTCCCTCTAGACGCTTCTCGACACCATCAATTTTTTCCTCCAGACGCTTCTCAATACCATCAATTTTTTCCTCCAGACGCTTCTCGACACCATCGATTTTTTCCTCCAGACGCTTAATTTCACCTTTAACTTCACTAAGTTCAATCTTAATATCAGTAACATCTTTTTGAAGATTGTCTAACTTTTGATTGATTTGAATTAGAAAATCTTTAAGTTCTACCTCAACAGTAATTGACATAAATTTCCCTCCTAAATAATCCTCAACTAATTAATGTTCTGACCAATATTTCCACCACTAATATCTCCTGCAATTCCCTTAAAAGTACCATCTCCCACCATTCCTTTAATATCACCACCAACATTAATATTATACTTACCTGCGGCAAATTCTTCAGGTTTTAATTGCTTAAGTAATGCTTCTGCTGTCTTAATAACCTCTGCATCTCTATCAATTTTTGCCTCAAGTAACTCTTCTTTGAGCAGTGTTTTTACCCCCTCTGAATCTGGTTTTTTCTCATGTTTATCGACGATATCACTATCATCTGTTTTCCCTTTTTCTGCAAATTTCTTCTTAATCAACGCTTTTAAACTCTCATAAGCATCCTTAACGGCTGTTCCTGCCGTATCCTTAGCAGCAGCAACCGCACCAGCAGCCAACGCAGCGAGAATTAGAGAAATCGGTTCCATTGCCTGAGACTCCAAATTAGATATTGCTAACTCAATCTTAGATCAAAGCAAAGTATCTGACGCGATTATGGCGCAGGTATTGGGCGCGGATGGCTTGCTGAAAAGCTAATTCATTCAGTTGATTACGCTTCTGGGGACATTGGGAAGACGGGATCGAAGGTTCTTGATAGGGGGCAACTAACTTATTTTCGCTTTTACCGAGGGGTAAAGTTTTAATTCCACACTGGGGAACTACTTCCGGTGCAGAAGCATAGTAAATTCCTCCTAAATTTTGGGAAACTTTTCTGAGAGCGGAATTTGTACTATAAACGTACTTAATATTATCCCCAAAATCGGCTTTTTCTAAAACCTGATCGATAAAAAATTCCACGGTTCCCCCATCTTCCTTGCGTCGGGAATAGGGAATAATGGCTAAATTAGGCCCGCCCACTTGCCGCCAATTGCTAATTTTTCCTGTATAAATATCTTTTAACTGGGTAATTGTTAGACCGGAAACCGGTAAATCAGGATGAACTGCGATCGCAATTCCATCGATAGCCACGGGAACCTCTTTTAAGGTCAATCCCCGTTGTTGAGCGCGTTGTATTTCCTCATCTTTGAGCGATCGAGATGCTTGGGAAAAAGCCAATTGATTCTCGATTAACATCCGAATACCGCTGCCGGTGCCGGGGGTTCCCGTAGTGGGATCGGTATAGACAAGGCGAAATTTCGGCCAGACTTGCTGGATAATAAAGTCCACTTCCGGCTCTCCCAGCTTTGGTGGGTAAAATGTATTCTAAGATACATTTCTCAAGAGCGAGGGGGTGGAACGAACCACAAAGACACAAAGGACACAAAGATCGATCGATCCTATGTCAATTAAACTTATCACACAGAACCTAGAAGAGCCCACTTCCTTGCGAATCGGGGCCCAAGTGGTACTTCCCCCGTAGTTAAATAATCCTTCCGGGACATTTTTAACTGCACCTAAAGTTTCAGAAATTTGACTATTCGAGGAGGAAGAATTAGATCGATCATTGAGATTGGGAAAGGTTTTGTTGAGCAACCACCAAGCAATTCCTCCTAAAAGTGCCGATGTCACCATAACCGTCAACAGCAGCGGAAGAATTTCATTTTTCTGGGACATAAAATCAGGATCAGGCTTCGGACTACTTTAATGATAATCCCAGCTTTTTTTAATGACCCTAACTTTTACAATTCTTTCGGGTTGTGCCAAGGGTTAAGGATAAACCATAGAGACACGAACAACAGAAAGGAGAGGATAGATTCGATGAGTAATACTAAACCCGGTTATTAAAAACTGATTATTTATTCTCCCTTTTGCCTCTTGCCTCTTGCATGAGTGCCTGTCCTGATATGTAAGCCTATACTCAACGGATTTAGTATAAAACCTATCAGACAAAGGACAAGATAGCGATATAACCTGCTTGAGCATCTTCTCCTGTTGACTGGCTACAGACCTTCGAACAGCAAAAAACTTGAACAACAAAAACTAGAACAGCAAGGGATGGAGGCAACCCCATCCCCAAACTAGACAATTATGCTATTCTTTTTTATACATCACCTCCACCACGGTATGTACGTTACCTCTGGGATGAAAATCCCCCTTAACTTTCATCTGCAAGGGTTCGCAAGCGGCCACCAAATCATCTAAAATTTGGTTAATTGCTTCTTCGTGGGAAATATAACGATCGCGATAACTATTAATATAAAGTTTAATCGCCTTTAATTCCATCACCTTTTGATCGGGAACGTAGCTAAGATAAATGGTGGCAAAATCAGGATAACCGGAAAAGGGACACTTACAGGTATATTCCGGCAGAGTGATCTGAATATCGTAATTTCTGCCAGGACGTGGATTGGGGAAAGTAATTAATGTTCCTTCGGCAATTTCTCTTTCCCCGTACTTAACCTCAATTTTTTCGGAAGACTGAACCATGTTTTTTCCTAACTAGACAATGTTTCCTATCATAGCTGGAATATTCTCTCAAGAGGCGTTACCGAATCAACAGATGAATAGTAACTCCTGCATCCTATTGACAAATTAGCTTAGTCCAGGGTTGAAAGAATGCCGAGAAGACAATGCAGACTTAAAATCAGCCAAGTCGAATTTTCAGGTAAAAAATGCTCTATGATTAACTCTAAAGATACTGTAAAACTGGTTTCATGCTCTCCGAGATTAAAAACATAGCCGAGAGTCTCGCACCCCGATTAGTGGAGATTCGCCGCCACATTCACGCGAATCCAGAGTTAAGCGGGCAAGAATATCAAACTGCCGCCTATATTGCTGGGGTTTTGTCTTCCTGTGGTCTATCGGTGCAGGAGGCAGTGGGAAAAACGGGAGTTAAGGGAGAATTGGCCGGAAAAGGCAGTGATCGAAGGATTTTAGCCATCCGGGCCGATATGGATGCCCTACCGATCCAAGAAAGAACCGATTTAGACTTTGCTTCCCGTAAACCGGGGATTATGCACGCCTGCGGTCACGATGTTCATGCTACCGTCGGTTTAGGGGTGGCGATGGTGCTTTCCCGTCTCTCGGAACCTTTGGGGGGAAAAATACGCTTTCTCTTTCAACCGGCAGAGGAAATCGCTCAAGGGGCCAGTTGGATGATTCGGGAGGGGGTGATGCGGGATGTCAGTGCCGTTTTCGGGCTGCACGTTTTCCCCTCGATTCCGGCCCGATCGATCGGGGTTCGTTACGGGGCCTTAACCGCGGCTGCCGACGATCTGGAGATCTTTATTCAAGGGGAATCCGGCCACGGGGCCCGGCCCCACGAGGCCATTGATGCTATCTGGATCGCTTCCCAAGTAATCACCACTTTGCAACAGGCAATTAGTCGGACTCAAAACCCCTTGCGTCCCATTGTCCTCACCATCGGCCAGATTAGCGGTGGTCGCGCCCCCAACGTCATCGCCGATCAGGTACGCATGGCGGGAACCGTGCGATCGCTGCACCCAGAAACCCACGCCCATCTCCCAGAATGGATCGAGGGTTTGGTCACGAATGTCTGTAGCACATATAACGCTAAATGTCAAGTAAAATATCGTCGGGGCGTGCCATCGGTACAAAATGACCAATTTTTAACCCGTTTGGTGGAAGAAGCTGGTTTAGAAGCTTGGGGACAGGATCGGGTTTTAATTCTCTCGGAACCCTCCATGGGGGCCGAGGATTTTTCCCTTTATTTGCAACAGGCCCCGGGGACAATGTTCCGTCTGGGAGTGGGTTCTCCTCACCTCCTCAATCCCCCCCTTCACCATCCGGAATTTTTAGTGGATGAGTCGGCAATTCTGACGGGAGTGATTACTTTGGCCTACGCGGCCTATAAATATTGGCAAAGGGAAGGTTAAACCGGTTTTTCAAGATAATTTTATGGAAATTTGGGAAGATTTAGCTATTATAGCTTGGACAGAATTGCTGCTGGATAGTTATGA
Organism: Microcystis sp. T1-4; assembly: GCF_000297435.1. Lineage (GTDB taxonomy): Bacteria > Cyanobacteriota > Cyanobacteriia > Cyanobacteriales > Microcystaceae > Microcystis. The sequence goes on from NZ_CAIP01000137.1 coordinate 6,226, forward strand.
ACAGTTAATCGGGCGATCGCTTTTGCCCCGGATCGGTACTGGCAAAGAACAGAGTAAAATGCTCTTTTATGCCCCTTTTGTTCTGGTTTCCCACGGTACACAAACTAATCCGATCTTCAATTATGGTAATCGCGGTGCCCTCGATCTCTGGGGTTTAACTTGGCCAGAATTATTAACAACTCCTTCGCGAGCAACGGTACAGGGGGAGGAACCCGCCCAAGAACGCCAAAAAATGCTGGATTTAGTCAAAAAACAGGGCTATATCAACGATTATCACGGGGTAAGGATCACGAAAAATGGTCAACTATTTCGCATTGAAAAAGCGATCGTTTGGAATATCATCGATCGTGATGGCATTTATTGCGGACAGGCTGCCACTTTTGCCGATTGGATTTTTCTCTGATTTAAGCACCCCGCTCCCTTCTCCCC
>NZ_CAIP01000136.1 GCF_000297435.1 Microcystis sp. T1-4
AGCTACTTATTTTCAAAAAAAGTTATTCGTTCTTGGGTGCGCTTAATTCCTTCTTGAAGTTCTTGCAGTCTTTCGGTTAATGCGTCTTCAATAAATTTTTTTAAGGAGTTTAGATGTTTAGAACTCAGTTTTACTTCAGCCATAATGCTTCCGAGTCGATAATCGCTGCTGTTTGCCATTCGTCAGTCCATCCTAATTCTAGTTCATCTACTGCTAAAAAAGCTTGGGCGAGTTCTTCTGCTTCTTGTTGTTGTCGCCATTGTTGTAAAATTGAGGCGATGAAAATGCTTTTATCTTCTACTTTCTGGTTTAGGTAATTAACCAGTTCATCGGGTAAAGAAATGGAGATTTTAGCCATGGTTATCTCTTTGGCTATTTGATTCTAATATAGACTATTTTGATTGAGCTAAAATAACAGAATTAAGGGGGAAAGATTCAGTTTCTAAACGAGTTAAATCAACAATTTGACTAGCTTGATCAATATCAATTCCAACTAATTTTCCTTCGCTATCAAAATCTAAAACAATATCAGGGGCGATTTCTTGAGAATCGGTGCTTGTTTTTTCTGATAGGCTAATGTATAGAGAATCGGTTTCAGGATAATAACTAAATTTCATTTTTTACTCCTTAAAGTTACGATCTGGGAAGGCGTTATGAATGGTTTCTCCATCATCTAGAGTGACAACTCGCAAGTATTTTCCTAATTCGGGAATGTATAACCAATGACGAATGCGTCCATTTGGTTCTATTTCTCGTCTAACTGGATTCTGGATAGCCTGTTGACACCATTCTCGCTTAAGATAGGGTCTTTTGACCAAGACTTGTTCTTCAAAGTAGCGGGTAGTTTTCATTCATCATTTTTCTGATCGATTCCTTCTATCATAATTTTAAAGAAATTTAGATAAATTTCCCCAGATACTAAATTCTCCCCCCTTTTTAAGGGGGGCAGGGGGGGATCAAATCCCATCACACAAATGCCTATCCTCCTCCCTAACGCCAGAATTAGGATTGTGCAAATAAACCCGCACCCAATCGCAACTACGCCCCATTAAAGCATCTAAACCCCAGCCATTGTTTCCATTCCAGAGTTTGATGGTGCTGTCATTACTACCGCTCACCAAAGTCTTGCCGTCGGGACTAAAATTAACGCTATTGACAACCCAATCATGCCCCTTGAGGGTGTGGATTTCCTTGCCTGTTTCTACATTCCAGAGTTTGATAGTGTTGTCATAACTACCGCTCACCAAAGTCTTGCCGTCGGGACTAAAATTAATGCTATTGACCCAGTTATCATGCCCCTTGAGGGTACGGATTTCTTGGCCTGTTTCTACATTCCAGAGTTTGATGGTGTTGTCCCAATTACCGCTCACCAAAGTCCTGCCGTCGTGACTAAAATTAACGCTTGTGGCAAAGTTATCATGCCCCCTGAGGGTGTGGATTTCTTTGCCTGTTTCTACATTCCAGAGTTTGATAGTGTTGTCAACACTACCGCTCACCAAAGTCTTGCCA
>NZ_CAIP01000135.1 GCF_000297435.1 Microcystis sp. T1-4
TAAAAGAAAAGGAAGGATTTGATAGTTATGGGGAAATTTGTGAATGGTTAGAGGAAAAATTAGGGAGAGAAGCCAAGTACAAAACTGTACACAAATTAGTATATTATCGGCTAAAAGCGTCTCCAAAAATAGCCAGACCAAAAAGCCTAGAACAATCAGAAGAAAGGTTAGAGGATTTTAAAAAAAACTTCTAGAAAATTTGGCAATGCTGAGTTGAGTGGCGATAACAATGATGAGTAATACAGGAAAAATTCGCTTTTTATGTGAAGATGAAACTCGTCTGGAACTGAAAACAATCAGCGGGAGAAAAATAACAGCAAAAGGGGTAAAACTTTACGGGAAAGTGCAGGGTCAATTTCAAGCGACCTATATCTATGGGGTGGTAGAGCCGAAGACAGGAGAGCATTTTTTTTACGAATTCACTCATTTAAACAGTCAATGTTTTCAAATATTTTTAGAATTAGTTTCTGAATATTTTGCCGATAGTATTTTGATAATACAGTTAGATAATGGCAGGTTTCATAAGGCAAAAAACCTGAAAATACCTGACAACATTATTCTCATGTTTCAGCCACCACATTGCCCAGAATCTAATCCAATTGAACAGATTTGGCAATATCTAAAAAAAGGATTGAGATGGAAACTACCTAGAGACTTAGAGGAATTACGTTTGTTAATTGGTCAACGACTCGAAGAAATGAACAAAGAGGTAATTGCTTCAATTGTTGGACGAGGTTATATCCTGGATGCTCTATCTGTAGTTGGTATTTAGAGAATTGCTATCAGTATCTAATTCCGCCTCGTGGGTGAGGGAAACAAAAGGGGGTATAGTAGATATAGCCGCTTTTAATTTGGCTGCTGCTGATCGCTCTGGTTGATTGAGGGCTCTTCTAGGTTCTGTGTGATGAGTTTAACTTACATAGGATCGATCTTTGTGTCCTTTGTGTCTTTGTGGTTCGTTCCACCCCCTCGCTAGGAGGAATGTATCTTAGAATACATTTTACCCACCAAACCTGGGAGAGCCGATTGAGTTTAGCTAGAATTTGATTTAATAATTCTAAGATTTGTGGAGAAGCAAGTTGATCGGGTGGTTCTTTGGTAATTGCCGTCAATTCTGTGACAATTTCTGCTACCATTACCTCCGCATCAGGAAAAGATGCTTCTTGACTGTCGCTGGCGATTAAATCCCATTTTTCTCGTTCAAAATCCCAAATTTTTCGGCGTAAATCTTCGCTCTGCTGCTCGATCCTAACTTTTTCTTCCGGTGCGATTGTAACTAAAGTGTTTCGCTTTCCCGCTAATTGTTGTTTTCAACGTTGAATATTGTGTTCGAGGTTTTGTAATTCGTTAGTAGCCATGGAAAAATAAGCTTAAATTAGCCAATTAATTCAATTATGATCTATATATCTAGAAATGTCATTAGACCTCCCGCAAAAGTAATTTCTCGAGACGCTATCGGGTCAAAATATCTCAAACCATTTTTCTAAAGTAATGGCAGAGATGGTTAATTTCCCTCACCCCTAACCCCCCGACATGGGAGGGATCGGGGGGTTGGTGGGCGGGAGAAGGGAGTGGAATGCCTGCCACGAATAAAGAAAAATGATAATTATTCAGCCAGTCCTAGATACAGTCAACGGTACAGCCAATTTTTTCTGGGAGGCCCCCTGGGAATGGGGCTGACTCTATTCTCCACCCCTAATCTCTTTTTGTCGGCCTAGAGCTTACTGAAGTGGTGTTTTAGCTATTTCTGTGGGCTGTTTTGGCTTTTCTTTTTCCTTGACAACCTCGCTGAGATATCCTTCCACATCGCGCTGGATGATGCTTTCTACCCTTTGAGCAAAATCAGGATAGACTTCGGCGTGATTTTGGGCATGGCGATAAGAACCACTCAACTGGAAAAATTGCCAGCCCTCAATTTTCATGGCCTCGGCCGTGTTCCGATAGTGGCGGTAGCGTTCGCCATAATGAAAGAACTCTTCAACGGCAGCACTGATAGCCACCACCTGACTCAAGCCAAAGGCGAGCCAACCGACCAGGACTTGGACATCATTGGCGTTGATGTTCAGACTGACCAAGGCTGGAACGATCACCCCCCCGATAATTGTGATCAGTCGGAGAAAATAGTATTGGTTGCGACTTGTCTGGGCCCGGCCTTCTAGCCAGAGTAATTGCTCGAGCCAGCGGGCTTTCATAAACTGCTTTTGTAAATCTGGCAAGTCAATCTGCTCGATCAAGCCACAGATTTCTTGCTGGAACTGATTGCGATAAGATTGGGACTTTTTTGGCTCTGAGGTTTTCTCTAGGCTTTTGAGTTCTAAGGTGCTATCTGGCATGGTTCTCTTACTCCGTTAGTAGAAAAAAATTTCGGCTCTGGTGGCTCAAGCTTTCCGCTTCCCGATTCCCGCTCCTTGGGCTTTCCAATAATCAAACTTAGTTGTGTCTAGATGCTCGACAATCCCCCCCAATTGACGTACTTGCTTGACCATATCGCCAGTCCCGCCACGTCCATCACCGCCTTTGCCATCCCAGAGGACAATCAACCGCACCCGATCGATTCCGTAGATCAAACTGGAATAGAGCGCCCAACGATTGTTGCGCTCAAAGGAATTGCTTCCTTGCGGGACCGGTCCGATTCTTTCTGGTTGTAGGTTGAGTTCCACCTGGGGATGATTCTTAATTCCATAGAAACGCTCTACCCAATCATCGCCCGCAAAGTCGACCGACTTTTCAATAAATTGGGCTGACTCGAAGGGCAGATAGACCTCCACTTTCATCTGCCGCTCTAAACAGGCTTCTAGAAAGAGGATATCGCCCCCACAGGCTATCCCCGATGTGATCGCCAGATCCGTGGCATCAGCTTTGAGATTATCGAGTACCTCCTTAATTTTTTGTTGCGCCTCGGTTTCCATGGCTGGGGGAAACCGAGGCCGCGGCCGGTCTGGCTTGTCCATCATGTGGCCGGAGAAGAGGAAAACTTGCGGAGGTTCCTTCACCGTTGGGGATGCGATCGCTGCTTCTTGATGTTCTATTCTCTTCAATTCTGCCTCGAGGACATCGAGGCCTGACTTGACATATTCAAGGCGGAAATTCAGGGATTCTAAAAGTTTCAACTGTTCTAGGGTTGAAAGTAAAGCAAATTTATTGTTCCAGAGCCGGTTGAGCGCCCTTTTATAGGCTCTGGCCACCTGTTGCGGGTTGCTGGCGGTACAGATGGCCAGATCGCCGAGGGAGAGGAAGACCCAAACATCGTTGTTATCCTTGATAGCGGCACTTTCCAGACTAAATTTAACGGCTCCAGACAGCGCCGGCAACTGCTCTTTAATCCCTTTCTCTTCTGGATCGCTATCCTTGCCAGCCAGTGGCGCTAAATGCTTTAGTAGAGACGATAAGGTCAGGGCGTTGATGCCGGAATAGTAATGATTCTGATCGAGGCGGTAGCCTTGCAGGTAAGTCTCAATCGCTTTTTGCAGTAAGTGGGCCGATGCGTAAGCTATTTGGCGGCGCTCTGCTTCATTGGAGATGCCTACCCATCGCTCCTTCCACATTTCTTTGTAAATGCGAGCTAAGTAGGAAAGGGCATCGATATTGACCGGTTCATCCCGCAGCAGCGACTCCAATTGCACCACTGCCTCATCATATCGCTTCAGTCGGATCAGGTGAAAGGCTTCCTCGCGCCGGAATTCGGCATTTTTCGGCTGCAGTGCCAGTCCGTTGCGATATTGCTGGAGCGCAAGTTGATAATTTCCTAGGTTTCTTAAGGCTTTCCCCGCTTCGGCGATCGCCTCGCATTTGATTAGGGGGTTGCTCACTTCTTCAGTCAACAGCAAAACGTCACCTATGCGATCTTGGCGTTGGGCAATCACTACCCTTTTCCGCCAATTATTGTACTCATCCCAGTAGCCAATGGCTAGGGGGGTTTGCAGCGACCGGCGATCGGGTTCTTCCAAGCCGTCGAGTAAATTGAAAATGGGGCTGTGAATGCGATGAGGATCTGATTCCCAGGTAGCGCGCGCCATTTTAGCGATCGCCTGTTTGTCCTTTTCCAAGTATTGGCGATCGGGCCAGCCATTCTCGTCACAATGATAGGGGAGAGTGCGAACGTTAAAAATATCGAAAGGCATACGACCTCGTCCCGACTGGATATGAATTAGTCCTCGCTTGCGTAGGGCGTGGCGCACTCCTAACTCATAAAAAACGTTGGCATTATCAATGCTGATGTCGGCAATCACCAGATCCGCGAGCAATAGTTCCTGAAACATATCGGTGAGAATATCGCCACTGACGCTTTCTTCATCGGCTCGAAACGGCTCAAATCCAGCTTCGATTAAGGCTGGTTTAATTAAATCCTGATAGATGCTATTAAAATCTATCCAGCGGTCATCTGCCCCTTTTTTCTTACCAAAGGGCATGACGACGAAGGCATGGGGCAATCCCTGGGGGCTGGCAGCGCTATCATGCTCTTGTTTCAGTTGGGAAACTAGCTCTACGTTAGACTCAGAAACTTGTTCGTCGTTGGCGGCAGCATTTTTCTGGTTAATAATTTCTTGACTGGGCATATTAATCTTTCTGACTCAAGCAAGATCGATCATAACTTATTTTAGTTAGATTCAATCCTCGGCAGTTTTTTCAATAAAAAACTAACTGAGTCACTAGCAGTAACAGTGCCAGATTATTCCGTTAATAAAGGAGCTTTGGAATTAAGTTCTTTCTCTAATCAATCCCCTCAAGTTTGATAAGTAGTTGGACAAAGGTAAAGTTAACTGTGGGGTAAGGAGTCGGTCGTCAGTAAGAATTGCGGCAATTTACATTTCTTAAGATAGACAACAGAATTTATGTCCGACTACTTATCAGCAGCGCAGAGAATCGCCAGGGGCATATCCTATTGGCAAAAATCTCCTCTAGACAAGACACCATTAAGATAAACACAACGTCAAAATAGAATAGAAGAAACCTTCTCATTTTTCCCCTGTGCGCCCGAAAGTTTAACAATCATTGTAACTGCTCGGTCTCGCGTAGCGAGCGCGTTGCGACCGCTTCCTTCTCACCTTTCTAACCCTCCCAACTTACTGGCAATTTCCTTCACATCTTGGCCAGTGGGGAGATTTTCTAAAAACCCTTGACAAATGACGAGACTTGCTTTAAACTTTTTATATAGTGGGAATCCGTGCGCCCATATATATAGGGTTTTTGAGCAAAGATAAGAGAG
>NZ_CAIP01000134.1 GCF_000297435.1 Microcystis sp. T1-4
AGCTACTTAACAATGTTAGCGAAATTTTGAACCCTATGACCGAATCTGACACACCGCGCCACAATCCCTCACGGAAGGCGATCGGTCGCCTGAGAAGCAGTAAAACAGGGGAAAATACCTGAGACTCTTTCCCCTATGAATCCCTAAGCTAGGGAGAAGAATATAAAGATTTATTAAATTGTAGCTTAGGATACAGTTGTGGGGGGGAGTGTGTATGCTGGCTTCAAGTTGTCCTCAACGGAGTGTCGCCATTAACGGAGTGTGTAAATTACATGAGTGTCGCAAAGCAATATTCTATCAAGCAGACCATTTTTAAGCAGCTTTTATTTCTGCTCCCTTCTTTTCTTGCTTGGAGCAATTTACCAGCAAATAGCCAACCCGTAGGTTCTGGAGTGACAAACGGTGTTTTTAATAGCTTCGCCAGTCCTTTTCCCTATACAGATGTCAATGGAATTGGTACTAATCAACTTGATTTTAGTCTTCCCGATTCCGCTCCCAGCTTTTTTAAATTCGATGGAACATCTTTTGAGAATGTTCAAGTTGGACAAACTTTTGTCTTAGGAACACTTAGCTATAAAAATGGAATTGGTTGGATTGGACTTCACACCTCAGAACTAGCAGTTTCTAGTAGTTCGTCCACTACCACTCCATTTAATTTTAATCAGATTTTGACTGAACAGATCGGATTAGATATGACCGCCAATGGTTTTGTGGTCGATGGAGTGTTGGTTCTCGCAACTCCTGAACAAGCAGCTGATATATTATATTTTCCTAATAGACCAGAGTTAGGAAGCTTTCGTATTTATGAAAATTCCACTGGTACTGTGGAAGTTTTAGGAAGATTTGGTTCACTTCAGTTGGCAGGTTTTGGGAATGCTATATCAGGGGGTTTTGTTGATCCAACCATCGATCCTATTCCGACTGCTCCTGCTGTTTCCGTTCCTGAATCTGGAAATATAGCTGGCTTACTTGCGATTAGTATTGTGGGCGCAGCTTCCACCCTCAAGCGCAAACTAAAACCCTCCCAATCCACTGAAAAAGAAACTACAAAAGTCTCCTAAAATCCCCCATAAAACCCCACAAAAACCCCTTCATTAATTGGAGGGGTTTTTGTCATAAAACCCAGTCGTTGATCGTTAGGAGAATTGAGATTGATTGTATATACCCCAAAATAGTCCTACTGTTCACTAATTTTACTTTCAGCGAGAATTTCTTGGAGGACGGGGGATAAATTGCTAGTTAAACGGCCGGATCGAATAAATTCAGCGTAGGTATCAGCTTCGATATCTAGGAGGGTTTCCCGAAGTTGTTCCATTGTTAATAGCTGTAATTGGGGATAACTATCGTTGAGAGATTGAATTTCCGCTTCTACGGTCTTTAATTTTTCTTTGACGAGATGCTGCTCATAACTAAAAAATTCGGGGGCAACATCGGGAGATTTATCTAACTTAGAAAGATAGTCTAAAACCCTTTTTAAAGCTACCCGTCGGGCTAAAAGTTCCGCATAGTTTTCTCGAATTGGTTGATCACCGATCAAGTCTAATCTCGATAGGAAAGTTTGAATAGTTAATCCCTGAACCAAAAGGGTAAAGAGAACAACTCCGAAGACGATATCGATGATATCCTGACGATTGGGAAAAATAACCGGCACACTTAAAGCTAGGGCAATAGAAACGGAACCGCGCAAACCTCCCCACCATAAAACCGTTTTTTCCCGCCAATTAATTTTAGTTTCCATCAAGGCATTACTAACAGTTGCTAGAGCAAAAGTAGCCAGAAAACGGGCCGCTACCACGGCGGCGATCGTGATAAAAATTAAATTGAGATTATCGGCTAAACTGGAGAGACGAATCTGATCGCCGATGAGAAGAAAAACGATCGAATTGACAAAAAAAGCGAGAAACTCCCAGAATTGCGTGACTAATAGGCGGGTACGGGGACTCATGCTGATTCTAGAGCCAAAATTACCCAAAATAATCCCCGTAGTCACCACTCCGATTACCCCCGAACCCCCGAACTCCTCGGTTAATAAATAAGCACCGTAGGCGGACACAAGAGTTAAAGACTGTTCCACTAGGGGTAAATCCAGACGTTGAGTCAGATAGGAGATACCAAAACCCACTAAACAACCCACTGCCACCCCGATACCGATAAAAGCCGCAATCCGGCTAATGGTTGTCTCTAAGGATAGACCACTAGCACCGAGGGGAATTTCCACCAAAAGAGCGAAAGCGACGACAGCAACCCCATCATTAAATAAGCTTTCCCCTTCCAAAAGCACGGTGAGGTTTTTACTGGCCCCTAATTCGCGAAAAAGAGCGACAACAGCGACGGGATCCGTAGAAGAAAGGCTCGCACCCACTAATAATGCCGTAAATAGGGGTAAATTGGTCAATTCATCTAGGGTAAAACCAACCCCGAAAATCGAGATAATTACGCCGACAATAGCGAAAAGACTGACGGGAATCCAATTATCCTTCAGATCTCGCCAGCGTGTATTCCAAGCGGCTTCAAATAGCAAAGGGGGCAGAAAAATTTCTAGAATCAGTTCGGGGGATAGGTTCACCAGACGGATATCGATAAAAGCTAAACCCAAACCGACTATCACTAACAATAGGGTGTAAGGAATTTGGCGAAACCAGCTAAAAATCCTCGAAACCGTGGCCACACTCAGGGAAACGGACAAAACAATTAGAAATTGTTCTAAATTTTGCTTAATGACTTCATCGGTAGCGGATTCTAAACTCATTGGGTGGGAGGCAATCGGTGAGCGGACGTGCAAGAAAAGAACAATCTAAATTATTATGACACTTTAGAACCAGTGATTTTTTTTCCTAAACCCAAGTTTTTCTGCTGGCAATCCCTTTTATCTATGTCCTTGACTATGCCTCAGTCTGCCGAGTCCTCCACGGGTGAGGATTTACCCCTAGCTATCTCACCCAGTAACGAGCAGTTAGAGAATATTAATAGCTATTTAAACCTGATTTTGGCGGCTTTAGTCTCTCTAGCTAATTTAGACTCCGATTCTATCACCCAAGCAGCCCAAGAATTAGCCTTAGATGCAGATACAAGCGATCGCCTAGTTGCCCACCACTGGCAACCCCAGTCAAAACTTTCCCTAGCGGACATCCGTTCTCTAGTTCTCCTCCTCTGTCATCTAGCCCAAAAAAAGCAAGAGTTAATCCGTCGCGCTGTAATTCTCTTGGAACAAGTGGGAACTCAAGGACAAGAACCAGTCAAAACCACGCTTTTAGGCAATTATATCGATAATTTTCGCTTAAAATACCCAGAAATATCGGAAAATAATCTCAGTGATTCTAGCCTTGCTTCCCTAGCTTGGAAATTATTAATCGATTTATTGTTCTACAGCAGCCCCCGCAGTCATCTCCTTCTTTGGCACACCCTTTTGGCAAGTAAAAAGTAAAAAGGCTATCAGTTATCAGTTATCAGTTATCAGATGTAAGTTATCAGATGTAAGTTTTCAGTTCACTGATTACTGTTTACTGTTTACTGGACGGCTACGCCGTGCCTTTGGCAACACTGAAAAAAAGCTTCCCAGTTCATAATTCATAATTCATAATTTATAATTCCCACCGATAACTAAAAATGAGTAATCTAATTCGCAAATATACACCCCCCACCTGTACCCTAGAAATTTGGGGAAATAGTTCGCCTCTAGCGGTTTGGCTGGGTAAAAATGTCTTAAACGATGCTCACTTTCAATTGCGCTTTGATGATCCTAGATTGAGTGAGGAAAAACAGGTGACGATCAAAGGCGATCGCACACAATTACAACTACTAGGAGAAATTGTCGCTAATTATGTGCAGAATTTACTCTCTAGTCCTGTTTCTACCCTCTCTTTCGTGGCTAGTGGTTCCCCCGAAAGTCATCTTCCCTCCTTACCCTCTCTCCATTGTCAGGGACTTCTCCAGCATCAATTATTTTTAGGTTCCCTGCTAACCGATCAGGATAAACAGGAGATCGAATTAACCACATCGCAATTATTCGATCTAGCCAATGCTTTAGGGGAATATAACCATGAAAGCCCCCTAATACCCCCATTAATTCGCCAGAAAACTCGAAAAAATGCCCTGATCTGGACGGGATTAATCGCTTCGGCCCTAATAACTATCGGGGGAATAGCGATCGCATTTTATCAACAGCAACAAGCAGTCAACAATGATTTAACCAGCGATCCTAATAGCGCCAAGATTCCCCAACCCTTGCCAACGCTGCCTTTACCCCCCACGGGAACGGTCGCCCCAAACCCGCAGTTACCGGCAAATTTGGGCAATAAAACCCCTTTACCGCCACCGCCGCCCGTGGCAACCGTTCCAGCCCCAGTTCGCCCCTCTAGCGTCCCCCTAGTGATTCCGCCGCCCACTTTACCGCCGCCACCGGTCACAGGTTCGCGTCCAGGCGGCACGGCGATCGTAATTGAACCGAATAATCAGAAAATCCCGATTACTGCCCCCCTCGTCACTGGCGATCAGGGTACAAACGCACTGGCAAATGTCCCCCCCACCACGATGAATCCGACTCCAGCACCGCCAAAATTGCCCAATTTACCGCCTATAAGCCCTATTAACCCTGAAAATGTCAATTTAGACCCCAAACCGCCCACAAGCACCGCTAAAGCCCCAGAGACGAATTTACTAGATACCATTCCCCAAGTGGCAGAAACCAGAGAATATTTTCAATCCCGTTGGCAACCGCCGGAAAGTCTCAAGCATACTCTAGAGTACCGTTTGGTCTTAAATCAGGATGGTTCCCTAAAACAGATTATTCCCCTGGGACAGGCGGCGAAAATCTATCTCGATCGCACTAATATGCCCCTGCTCAATCAACCTTTCGTTTCTCCCCTCGATATCCCCGGTAATCCTCAATTGCGTCTGGTGCTTGGTTCTGATAGTACGGTGCGGACCTTTATGGAACAGTAATAGGCTGTAAGCTGCCCGCGCGTTGAAATTGCTTGTTGAGACGAGGCAAGAGGCAATTTAAATACTTAACAGCTTAGGAATAAAAAGCTCTCGGACTGGCTGATGGGCAAAGAGTGAAAAAATACAAGGGTTCTTAATATTAATTTACAATAATCTCGTCGGCGCTGTCAGGTTGGTTCATTTCCGTTAGGGTTTGCCAACCTGATTGCCAGAGATTCGCGTCTTGCAACTGTTTAGCATTAATCCAGAAGCGGACAGTCGGATCGCAGGAAGCGACTAATTCCGCAAAAACCCATTGACCGCGATTTTGACGATTGACCACTTGAAAATGTCGCCAGCCCCATGTTTTTTGTTTTGCCGTCCATTTTGATCCCAAGAGATGGGGATATTTCTGTTTTTTGGGCATAAAAGTTAAAACACCTGAGTTCGGGATAGGCTAAAACCCTTATATTATCCTAGTCTGCCAACCCGGTTCTTTTCCCGGAGCCAAGGAGGGGAAAAATTATCGGGGCGCTTAAGTGCGCCCCAGTTTTGGCTAATAACCGCGCCAAACACCAACCAAAACCCCTTGTACTTGTACTTGTTCGGTATTGACTGTAATTGGTTGATATTTTTGATTGGAGGGTTGGAGAGTGATGATTTCTCCTTCTTGGTAGAAACGTTTTAAAGTAGTGCCGTGGCCTTCGACTCTAGCGGCGACGATTTCCCCATTGGACACCGCTTCACTACCCGTGAGAGAACGCATAATCACCAGATCGCCATCGGCAATATGATCCTCGATCATGCTGTCTCCGGAAACCCGCAGAGCATAACAGTCTTGACTGCGTTGCAACAGGTTAGAGAGATCGAGTTTTTCTTCCACATCGGTGAAGGGTTCCACTAAACCACCGGCAGCGATCACGCCTAGAACCGGTAAACCTTGCACTGGTTGTTTGAGAATCCGCAGGGTGCGTGCTTTTCCTTCTGTCCAATCAATATAGCCTTTGGCGCGTAAACGTTCTAAACGGCTTTGAATCGGTGCGGGAGAGCGTAAATTCATCGCTCGCATCATTTGCCGAATAGAAGGGGCGTGTTGAGTAGTGCGAATATACTCAATTAGCCAGTCGTACAACTCCTGTTGCGCTTGAGTAAGGGTTTCGAGGTTAGTCATGATCTATTTTCCTATCCTTGGGTTAAGATAATTTGTACTTTAGTTCATTTGTGTTTAACCTAGTACATCTTAACTTCATCGGCCGACTAAATCAACTGGTTATTAGACCGCTGGCAAAAATCAAAAATTGTCGTGGTTGGTTAGGAGACTCCGAGACAGGAGACTCCGAGACAGGAGACTCCGAGACAGGGGATTATTTCTATTTATTCTTCCGACACCCCACACCCCACACCCCACACCCTGCCACCACCGAAAAACTTTTTGCCGCAAACCCTAATTAATAATTCATAATTCCTTCTCCCTGCTCATAGACAGTCTTAATGAGTAATTTAGATAGTCAACAGCTTATCTTCTGACCTAGCACTTTTTTAAAAAAAGTATCATTAATTTTTAAGTAGTCGGACATAAATTCTGTTGTCTATCTTAAGAAATGTAAATTACCGCAATTCTTCCTGACGACCGACGACCGACTCCTTACCCCACCCACAGTTAACTTTACTTTTGTCCAACTACTTACTTATCAATTCTCAATATTAATTAATCCCAGTGTCGGTTGCTGGCAAACTCAGCAGCGTATTAAGAAAAAATAACGAATTGCTAGAAAGCCCAGAATCTGGATAATGATCGAGGTGGAGACAGAAAAATTGCTCTACTTAAGCCTGTCTGCCGTAAGCGTCCAATAGTAGATAGGGAGTCAAAAGCGACGCTCAAAGAAAATCCTTCGGTTGTCAGGGAAACGAGAGGATATTTAGTGCGAAATTGAGCCGTAAAAAAACTTAAAATCCCGACAAATATCGTAAAAACTAAGGGGAACACATGACCAAAAAAACCTATGCAACCATAGACGGTAACGAAGCTGTTGCGCGCGTTGCCTATCGTCTCAGTGAAGTGATCGCTATTTATCCTATCACTCCCTCCTCGCCTATGGGTGAATGGTCCGATAGTTGGGCAGCCGAACGCAGAGCTAATCTCTGGGGAACCATTCCTTCCGTAATCGAAATGCAGAGCGAAGGTGGGGCAGCGGGAACCCTGCACGGAGCGCTACAAACAGGCTCTTTAACTACCACTTTCACCTCCTCCCAGGGATTACTATTAATGCTCCCCAACTTCTACAAAATTGCTGGGGAATTGACCTCTTCAGTGGTCCATGTGGCGGCCCGTGCTTTAGCAGCCCAAGGATTGTCAATTTTTGGGGATCATAGTGATGTCATGTCTGCCAGAAGTACGGGTTGGGCTATGTTAGCGGCTAATTCCGTTCAAGAAGCTCATGATTTGGCCGCTATCGCCACAGCTACCACACTAGAAACACGGCTTCCTTTTCTGCACTTTTTTGATGGTTTTCGTACCAGTCATGAGGTGCAAAAAGTCGAATTAATTAGCGATGAAACTCTCAAAGAACTAATTGATGAAGACCTAATTATTGCCCATCGTCAAAGAGCTTTAACTCCCGATCGACCGGTGTTACGAGGCACGGCACAAAATCCCGATGTTTATTTCCAGGCAAGGGAAAGCGTCAATCCTTTCTATCATGCTTGTCCCGATATCACTCAAAAAATTATGGATCGTTTTGCCCAATTAACAGGACGGCAATACCATCTCTATGAATACCACGGTGCGCCCGATGCCGAAAGAGTGATTATTTTAATGGGATCGGGAGGGGAAACCGTCCATGAAACCGTGGATTATCTCAATCAAAATGGGGCGAAAGTTGGGGTTTTAAAAGTTCGTCTCTATCGTCCCTTTGCCGCCGAAAAATTACTGGCAGCTCTGCCCACCACGGTGAAAAAAATAGCCGTTTTAGATCGCTGTAAAGAACCCGGTGCCGGGGGCGATCCGCTATATTTAGACGTGGTAAATGCCTTTATGGAAGAGTACGAAGGCCAGCTGCCGAAAATTGTGGGAGGACGCTACGGTTTATCTTCCAAAGAATTTACTCCAGCCATGGTTGCTGGCATATTTGATAACTTAAGTCTCGACAAACCGAAAAATCATTTCACTATCGGTATCGTTGATGATCTCACCTTTTCCAGTTTGGAATATGACCGCAGTTTCTCCACTGAACCGGACGAAGTAGTGCGGGCGGTTTTCTACGGTTTAGGTTCCGATGGTACGGTGGGAGCTAACAAAAACTCAATTAAAATTATCGGTGAAGATACTGATAATTATGCCCAGGGTTATTTCGTCTATGATTCCAAAAAATCTGGCTCCGTCACCGTTTCTCACCTACGCTTTGGCCCCCATCCGATTCGCTCTACCTATTTAATCACTGATGCTAACTTTATCGCCTGTCATCAGTGGGAATTTGTCGAACAATTTGATCTGCTAGAAACCGCTAAACCGAACTCAATTTTCCTCCTCAATAGTCCCTATCCACCGGAGGAGGTATTTAGTCACTTACCCCGCCATCTCCAGCAAACTATCATCGATAAAAATCTGCAAGTTTATACGATTAATGCCACTCAAGTGGCCAAAGAAGCGGGGATGGGCAGTCGGATTAATACCGTGATGCAGGTGTGTTTCTTTGCCCTAGCGGGGGTTTTGTCGCGGGAAGATGCGATCGCACAAATCAAAAAAGCCATCCGCAAGACCTACGGCAAGAAAGGAGAAGAAATCGTGCAGATGAACATCAAAGCTGTGGATTCTGCCCTAGAACACCTCTATCAAGTCCTAATTCCCGCTACTGTCACCCCTGAAGCTTTTGAATTAAGACCAGCGATTCCCGACAACGCACCCGCTTTCGTCCAAGAAGTCCTCGGCAAAATTATCGCCCGTCACGGGGACCAACTGCCCGTTAGCGCCCTTCCCAACGATGGGACCTATCCCACCGCCACTAGCCAATGGGAAAAACGCAATATTGCCCAAGAAATCCCCGTTTGGGATGCGGATGTCTGTGTTCAGTGCGGTAAATGCGTTCTCGTTTGTCCCCACGCCGTTATTCGCTCGAAAGTCTATGATGAGGCCGAATTAGCCACGGCCCCGGAAACCTTTAAAGTCGCTAATGCTAAGGATCACGACTGGAAAGGGCTAAAATTCACCATCCAAGTGGCCGCCGAAGATTGTACCGGTTGCGGTCTCTGCGTTGATGTTTGCCCCGCTAAAAACAAATCGCAACCGCGTCTAAGAGCGATTAATATGGCTCCCCAATTGCCCCTGCGAGAACAGGAACGAGTTAACTGGGATTTCTTCCTTAATTTGCCTAATCCAGACCGATTAAGCCTAAATCTCAATAAAATTAACCATCAGCAAATGCAGGAACCTCTCTTTGAGTTTTCCGGCGCTTGTGCCGGTTGTGGTGAGACTCCCTACGTTAAATTAGTCAGTCAGCTATTTGGCGATCGCATGATAGTGGCTAATGCCACCGGTTGTTCATCTATCTACGGAGGTAATTTACCGACAACGCCCTGGGCAGTTAACGCCGAAGGTCGCGGTCCGGCCTGGTCGAATTCCCTCTTTGAAGATAATGCCGAATTTGGCTTAGGATTCCGAGTTTCCATCGATAAACAGGCAGAATTTGCTGCCGAACTTTTACAAACCCTTGCTAGTGAAATCGGAGAAAGTCTAGCGGCAGATATTCTCAATTGTCACCAAGTGGATGAAGCGGAAATTTACGAACAACGGCATCGGGTAGAGGCCCTAAAATCCCGTTTAGGGCAATTAACCCCGACCACGCAGGTGAAAATGTTGTTATCCGTGGCCGATTATCTAGTCAAGAAAAGCGTCTGGATTGTCGGGGGTGACGGTTGGGCCTACGACATCGGTTATGGTGGCTTGGATCACGTTTTAGCCAGTGGTCGCAATGTGAATATTTTGGTCATGGATACGGAAGTTTACTCGAATACGGGCGGCCAGGCCTCGAAAGCTACTCCTCGCGCCGCCGTAGCTAAATTTGCTTCTGGTGGCAAACCCAGCCCGAAAAAAGACCTCGGTTTAATGGCCATGACCTACGGTAACGTCTATGTGGCCAGCGTGGCTATGGGGGCAAGAAACGAGCAAACGATTAAAGCTTTCCTAGAAGCGGAAGCTTACAACGGGCCATCGTTAATTATCGCCTATTCTCACTGTATTGCTCACGGGATCAACATGACCACCGCCATGAACCATCAAAAAGAAGTGGTGGAAAGCGGTCGCTGGTTAATGTACCGTTATCATCCCGATTTAGCTAAAGAAGGCAAAAATCCCCTGCAATTGGATAGCCGTGCGCCTAAGCTTACCGTAGCGCAAACTCTCTACTCGGAGAATCGCTTTAAGATGTTGGCCACCAGTAAGCCGGAGGAAGCTAAACGTCTGCTCAAAGAAGCACAAGCAGATGTGGATACGCGCTGGCAAATGTATCAGTATTTAGCAGCAAAAGGTACAGGGAGCAACGAATAGTTATGAATCTACACACTACCTACATGGGTTTACAATTGCGATCGCCGCTAGTCATCGGTGCGGCCGCACCCTTGAGCGAGGATATCGACAATATCAAGAAAATGGAAGACTTTGGAGCCGCTGCCGTGGTTTTACACTCCTTTTTCGAGGAGCAGATTAAACAGGAAAGACTGGCTTTACACCATCATTTTACCCACGGAGCCGAGAGTTTTGCGGAAGCTTTGACTTATTTTCCCGAACCGGAGGTTTTTCACGTTGGTTCCGACGAATATCTCAACCATATTCGCAAAGCCAAAGAAATGGTCGATATTCCCATTATTGCCAGTCTCAACGGTGAGACCTCTGGGGGATGGTTGGAGTATGCCATTCAAATTCAACAAGCGGGCGCTGATGCTTTGGAGTTGAATGTTTATTATGTTCCCAACGACCTAGAATTAACCGGAAATCACGTCGAACAAAACTACGTTGATATCCTCAAAATTGTCAAATCGGAGGTATCAATTCCCGTCTCGATGAAGTTAAGTCCCTACTTTAGCAATACGGCCAATATGGCTAAACAATTAGCGGAAGCGGGGGCCGATGGGTTGGTATTATTTAACCGTTTCTATCAGCCGGATATCGACTTAGAAACCTTAGATGTTCACCCTAATATTATCCTCAGTAATCCCCAAGCAATGCGTTTACCCCTGCGCTGGATTGCCATGCTTTACGGTCGTGTAGCGACGGATTTTGCCGCTACCAGTGGCATTCATAACGCCATCGACGTGATCAAAATGATGATGGTGGGGGCAAAAGCGACCATGTTAGTTAGTGTTTTATTACGCCACGGTTTGGAGGAAATTACCAAGATCGAACAGGGTTTATTGCATTGGTTGGAAGAAAATGAGTACGAATCGATCGAGCAGTTAATTGGCAGTATGAGTCAAATGAATTGCCCGGATCCGACTGCTTTTGAACGGGTACAGTATATGAAAGCTCTGCAAAGTTACGAACCTGTTTGGAAACGTTTTCAAACCGCCGGTAAATAAAAGTGGGAAGCTTTTTTCAGTGTTGCCAAAGGCACGGCGTAGCCGTCCAGTGATCAGTAATCAGTAATCAGTGAACTGAAAACTTAAGTAGGTAGGCGTTAAAAATTATCAGCCACCCCCCTTATCAAGGGGGATCCCCCCCGCCTATCGGCACCCCCCC
>NZ_CAIP01000133.1 GCF_000297435.1 Microcystis sp. T1-4
TGATGACCAGAACAGAGTAAATCTGTTAAGGCAGGTGCGGAACCCCGCAAGGGAAAGAAGCAGAAACCTAAATCGTGAGGTTTGGGAATCGCCGTCCGTTTACGGCGGTGAGGATGTCAACAACCCATTCAACTCTTACAAAAAAACCAGAATCAAGATTCTCTAAGTCAGGCAAATGTTTAGATTAACTTTATTTTCTGGGAATTCAGATTGGGATGACTAATTAACGTAAGTTCGGGTTAAGCTGAAACTCTTATTCTGTCGTTGGCTGGAACACTGATTCCCTCGTTGAGGAAGTCTCAAAATAGCCTTAACGCGAACATCAGATTAATTTAACCACGAGTTATGATCGCAAAAAAAGGTGATTTTTTAATTATCGATACTTATCAAGGGATTCCAATTATCAATCAAGCCGAGTTACTCGCTCTTTTCTAAGATCACTGAGATTTTTTTAAGGTTAAAAAAGATGGTAAAAATAAACCCCTTCAAGTGACTAAATAAAGGGGTGATTGTGCGTTTTTCATTGATGATTTTTAGGAGACTTTTGTGGTTTCCTTTTCTGTCGATTGGGAGGGTTTTAGTTTGCGCTTGAGGATTGCACCTGTACCCAATGCCCCAAGGGTTAATAAGCTGAGGAATGTAGAGGGTTCAGGTACAGTTTCTACATCTGGTGCAAGAGCTTCTAGTTTATCTCCAAACGTATAAACTAAGTTTTCTTGAGTCGGCTCTAGTGTAAGACTAAAAAGAAATTTATTGTTTAACACTTCATAGTTTCCTGCATTCCCACTGAAGGCATTAACTATACGCTGTTCAATCACGCCGTTAGAATCGCTAAATGATAAAGAAAAGAATGAATTGCTTGTTCCAAGACTTATAGTAGGCTCAATAAGTCCACTTGAATTTGATTGCTCTATCTCTATCTGATAAAGATCTATTGCATCAGCAATAGAGTCATTAAAAAAGTTAAATGGATCAGATATTTCTCCCGATGCTACTCTTGCACTTAAACTGATTTTTGGATTGTCTGCAATACTTGGGACACGAGGAATTCCATTAAACTTTGTTCCAGAAGATAAAAATACATCTAGGCTAAGGGTAGAAAAATTGGTAAATCCTGGGCCAATGGTTAATGGATCAGATAAAGCTACTGTCATAGAAACAGGTAAGTTTTCTGCTTGACCAGGAAAAATACTTGCTCTCACACTAGATGTAAAAATAAGATTACCCCCAGCATCTTGTACTAAATCTGAACGAACTTGACCTGAGCCATCTGTACCGTGTAGTTCAATGAGAAACGTAGCATCGTCTTCATATCTGTGTTGTAAACTTTTAAATCCTAAATCTATAGCTGGTAATGGAGGATGCGCATTGAAAAGATAAAATGTACCTGTTGGTACTATGCCGAAAATTTCGAGAGGTGGCTGTCCTATTTGCCTACCGAATATACTTCTATTATTAGAAGTGACAGTCGTAGCGGCAACCAGATTGGTTGTTAATAACAGGCAGGAAGAACTTAATAAGCTTCCAAGTATGAAGGTTTGCAAAGATTTTCCAAACATCACTTTCTAATAAAACTAAGTACGATTGCATCCCTCGCAGCTAGGTCAAGCAACAGCCTAACCCAACAACAAAGACGGACAAAAGGACTATACACACTACCCCCCCGATAAAGTATCAAAAGCTACAATTTTAATAAGTCTTTATATTTCTCTCTCTAACAACGACTCCCCAAAGAGGGAGTCTCAGGTGGTTTCCCCTGTTTTACTTCTTCTCAGGCAAACTATCGTCTTCCGTGAGGGATTGTGGAGCGGTATGTCGGATTCGGTATTATTTATAAATATCACCACGAGAACCGATCTCAGTGATAATGAAAAGCCGTTCTTCTCGATTGATTTGCATTAATACCCGATAATTACCAACTCGCAGACGATAACCCTCACGTCCTTTAAGTTTTTTGAAATCTGTCTGAGTAGGACTAACCAGCAATTGATCCAGTTCATTTAAGATACGCTCTTGGCTACGAGGCTGTGACCGTTTTAGGTAACGCTCGGCTGGTTTTAAGATGATGTAACGCCACATCCTAATTCAGCCTTTAACTTAACTAAGGATTTGCCAGGATCGCGCCCTTCTAGATACTCCTGATAGGCTTTCTCTGCCGCTTCAATTTCTTCGGGAAGCACGTCATCAGCCGTCTCAGAAGTTTCTAAATACTCTAGGAATTGCTCAATATCTACAGCACTTTGGTCGTTCATGCTACTGCCCTTACCTCCTTATTGTTTTTCTGGCTTTCATTTTAAGTTTTACCACATTTATAAGTGTATCCTAAGAGTGCGATCGCATCGATTCACAGGAGAAGGAGTCTCAGGTAGTTTCCCCTGTTTTACTCCTTCTCAGGCAAATCATCGTCTTCCCTAAGGGATTGTGGCGCGGTATGTCGGATTCGCCTTTGTGTTCTCCCTTGACTGCCCCTCAACTCGATGGCTAACCCAAATTAAGCACGATTATATTGCCATAAAGCCGCAGAGGCTTGGTCTCCAACCCCTTGAGGACAAGATAGACTGCACCTGCTCATTCTGTCGGCTGGAGAGGGGAAACCCGTTACTGATTCTGCTCACAGAGAAGGACTAATTTTATTGGTGTAGAATAGAGACAATTATTGAGAGAGAAAGAAAATGAGCACTATTTCCCTTGAAATTCCTGAAGAAATCTTAATTAGTCTCAAAGAAACTCCTGAAAATCTATCAAGAGAATTAAAAATATTGGCAGCCGTTAAACTCTTTGAACTTGACAAACTATCTTCAGGACGTGCAGCCCAATTAGCCGGAATGTCACGAGTAGAATTTTTAACTATTTTGGGGCGTTATCAAGTCTCCCCCTTTTCTTTAACGACTGAACAATTGGAACAAGATATTGTCAATGCCTAATCCTCAAGTCATTGTCAACACCTCTCCTCTACTGTACTTACATCAAGTGGGCTATTTGGAATTGCTCCAACGCTTGTATTCTCAAATCTTGACTCCTCCAGCAGTAATCGAAGAATTAGCAATCGGTAAAAATAAAGGAATTGATGTTCCCAATATTCAGGCGATTGAATGGATTTCAATTACTCTGGTTAAATCAGTCAGTCTAATTCCAGCTATTATTGATTTAGGGCAAGGAGAAGCAGAGGTATTAGCTTTGGGATTAGAAAATCCAGGTAGTTTACTGATTTTTGATGATCAGTTAGCCCGACGTATTGCCGATTTATAAGTAGGTAGGCACAATTATTTGTAGGATGGGTTAGCGGTAGCGTAACCCATGCGGGCGTTGGGTTTCATGCTTCAACCCAACCTACGTTCATTTTATATTTAATTCCACCCACCTACTTATCGCTTGAAATATTCAGGAACGCTTGGTGTTTTAGTTAAAGCGAAGCAGCAGGGCTATCTATCTTCTGTTGCTCCCGTTATTGCTAAGTTACGCCATCAAGGAATGTGGCTAACTGATAAAGTTGTCAATGATGTTCTTCGATTAGCTGGAGAGTAAGTATGCTTAAAAAAAGGCTCTTCGTTACTTGGTATGGTTCGATAGGGGAGCATAAATCGACTAAATCTTTATCTGGCAAGAGATTTAATTGATTAGTTCGCTCTAGATCGAAAACAGTTGACAAAAATCGCAGCAACACCTGTCTCTATAAGGGTTTCATTCCTTATAACCCCGTCCATTGCATAAGACAAACCGAAGAACCCGTTAATTAAATCTCTATATTGTTGAGCTTTTCGCAGCAGCCTGTCATCGGTGGTCAGGAAAATATCAGCGCCCCCCGCTTCAGCAAAAGCCAGATGTAAGGCATCATAAAACTTAAAACCCAGTTGGGAGGTACGGAGTAGGGGCAATTCATGAATTGCCCCTACTGGCGATGGGCGTTTCCCTCGATACCATCCAACGGGCAGCTTCTACAGTAGCTTCTTGCCAAAATTCGGCATCAGTAGCAGCTATATCTGAATAATCTATATCAGAATCTTTCATCTGACCAAGGAGCTTTAATTGTTCCTCTCTCGACATAGTCATAATAAATAATCACCTAAGTAGGTAGGCGTTAAAAATCATCAGATCCCCCCGCCTATCGGCACCCCCCTTATCAAGGGGGGCAGG
>NZ_CAIP01000132.1 GCF_000297435.1 Microcystis sp. T1-4
TTCCCCACTTCCCCATTCCCCCACTTCCCCACTTCCCCACTTCCCCACTTCCCCACTTCCCGAAAAAAATCAAAAGCGCAAGGTTTATAAGAGAACATTTCCCTGCCACCTTCCGCTAGATTATCAATTGTTGGTTATTATGCCAGAAAGCTTTTAAGCAATCTGGGAAGAATATCTATCTGATTTGTGTGCTTCCATCCGCACATTCCGCAGTACCATTAGTTACAGTCGCCTGGGCAAGCGTATCAGCCGGGTTATCTGTTTCACAAATAGCCGCACTGAAAACACCCGCATTGGTTTGAGCTACCGCAGCAGAGTAGTCGCGAATATCGTCTTGGTAATCGTCGATAGCCACAGCATTAGTTCCAGCCTCCTCCTGAAGGGGTGCTATCCCCTCTTCAAATAGATAGTATTGAGGTGCTGCTATAGATACGGGCAACTGGTTCTGAGCCGCGTCAGTGGAGAATGTTCCAAAAGAACCTGTTTCCAAGCGGTGAGCCTGTTGAGCGCGGTTAATGCTAGCGAGGTGGGTGCGAGCTTCCGCTTGTCTGCCTTTGGCTACCTGACCGAGGAGGTTGGGGAGAGCGATGGCGGCGAGTACACCGATGATGATAACGACAACTAGGAGTTCAATGAGGGTGAAACCTTTGTTACGGTTCTTTTTGTTGAGAGCTTGGAGGAGTTTGAATTTGAAGGTGGAGTTCATAGGTATATCCTTTGGTAAGTGTTTTTTGTTCTCTATAAACAACTTACCCACCTGTTTCAGAAAACCTATCACCCTTGGGAAAGATTTTTTTTGGGGTGGTGGGGGAGTGGGGTGATGGGGGGGTGGGGTGATGGGGGGGTGGGGTGATGGGGGGGGTGGGGTGATGGGGGAGTGGGGGAGTGGGGTGATGGGGATTTTCCTGAATTTAGGTTTGACAAGAGGTATAATAAGGTTTTAGGACTGATCGTCAACATGACTAATAATGCCGATAAATGGCTACCAAAAACCCCAAAATCCCCAAAACCCTAAGTTCCCATTTCAGGTTAGGTTTAAGTATCGGGGGTAACTTCTAGGGATTGGGGAAAAAACCAAAAAGTTTAGCAGCGCCTCCCAAGACAGCAACCACCAAAGCTATCAGAATCCCCCGGTTGGTGAACTCCTGATAACCAACCCGTGCGGTTAATCCCTCGATTTTCTCGTCTAATACTTTAATATCGCCTTTTAACTCTCCCTTGAGTTCGGCCTGTCCGATTTCTACTTTGGTTAGCCGGTCTTCTACCTTGTCAAATCTCTCATCTACCTTGTCAAATCTCTCATCTACCTTGTCAAATCTCTCATTCATCCGTTTTTCAAGGGAGTCGATTTTCTCATCCATCCGTTTTTCAAGGGAGTCGATTTTACTCTCAATCCTAGTTAGGACAGCTTCTAGGGAATAAGTTACAGTTTCGTTAGACATTTTGCTATACTCCTCTGGGGTTTTCGGGTTTTTGAGCGGCCATTTATTATGATCATAAGGCCTCTAGCCTTGCCTAGGAGCCAGTTCTAGGGATTGGGGAAAAAACCGAAAAGTTTAGCGGCACCTCCCAAGACAGCGACCACCAAAGCTATCAGAATCCCCCGGTTGGTGAACTCCTGATAACCAACCCGTGCCGTTAATCCCTCGATTTTCTCGTCTAATACTTTAATATCGCCTTTTAACTCGGCCTTGAGTTCGGCCTGTCCGATTTCTACTTTGGTTAGCCGGTCCTCTACCTTGTCAAATCTCTCATCCATCCGTTTTTCAAGGGAGTCGATTTTACTCTCAATCCTAGTTAGGACAGCTTCTAGGGAATAGGTGACAGTTTCGTTAGACATTTGCTAGACTCCTAAAGTTATCAATAGTTTTCGGGGTGTGAGACTGGAGAATTTTAGGGATTGGCGCTCAAAGATTGGCTATTATCCCAGCAACTACCTAACGCTAGAAAAGGGATAATGTGACTGCGATAATTAAACCGGAGACTAATAGGACAAAACCGCTAACCAAAGACCAAAAAGGGGGATAAACCCGAATATTTCCGCCAGAGTGAGTTATTTGACTCCATTCGAGACGAGGAGATAAATCGCGACGAAACCAACCGAGAATCTGTACTGATGTATTATTTATTGCTGCCATGGGGGGGTTAGTAGTCCTGATTTTATGCCAAAAACCGAAACGATAGTTAGGAGCGAGGGGAATTATGCCGGTGCTATCTTTCAGAAAAAAATTCTTTCCCTGAGCAATTAACTCACCGTGGAGTCGGACGGGGATAGATGGGAGGGGATGACTGTAAGGATTATCGGTTAAAGAAAAAATATCGCTGAAACTAGCATTTTTGAGAGGAGGATAACTGGCTAATCGATTGATAATTATACCCAAACCCCCAGCGACTAAAATTAGCCCCAATGCAGCCCAAGAGCTAAATTTCAGACCAAGAAAACCAGCGATGACAACCCCAATAATAAAGCCTAGTCCCCAGGCATAATATAAACATAGTCGCAGCAAAAAGTTTTGATGGAGTTTCTTGCGATCTAATTCTATTTCTTGGCGTAATATTTCCTCCAGACTAAATTCTATATCTAGATCCATCTGTCGGGCATAGTTAGCTAAAGCGCCAATCCTTTTACCAGTCAGGGGATGATTAGATTGCCACTCTAACCATTTTGCCCAAGGATTATATATATCCCAGAGAAAACTCTGTCCGATCCGGCGAGACTCCAATGCGATACCATAAACGTTACCGGCAATGATCCCATCCTGCTCCTGGGCAATATTTAATACATTTATACTTAATGACAGGGGACTGGACTGGGCAGTTTCTTGGACTAAACCAAAGGCAATTTTTACTAAAGCGCGGGCCAAAGCATTGGGATTACCGGTAACTTGGGCAGCAAAATGATCGGCGAAGTATTCCCTAGTACGAGACAGATAAAGACTGCAAAAAACAAGAATTTGCCTAAAAATAGTGATAATTGATGAGAGAAGGCCTAGAAAAACTGTGTCTTTAAAACTATTACCTTGATTTTGAGCAAAAGAGTCGATATAACAGCTTAAATGGTCGAAACTAGCACAGATAGTCATCATGGCAAAGTCTCCCTGCCAAATATGCCCTAATTCATGAGCATATACCGTCGCTAGTTCCTCATCGTCGAGATAGGTAAATAAACCTCTGCCAACTACTAAGCGAGCATTACCCCGTCGAGAGCCATAGGTAAAAGCGAGGGGCTGTCCATCTTCGATAATGCCTAGTTTTGGCGGTTCTAACCCTTTTTCTCGGCATATACGCCCGATTACTGCCGCCGATTCTGGGCTATCCCGTTTAATTTCCGCTAAGGACACCCAACGCACTCGATACAGACGTTCTTGTGTCCAATCAATTAGATTCGGGGCGATAAAAAGGATGAGTCCGCCTAAGAAACTCGTCAAGAGCAAGGCAATAATTACACCCGTCTCCCCAGGGATGGGGAGCAAACGGATAATTGCAAAAAAAAGACTCGACACCATAGCATAAAAAGCCGTGATTGTCAATAGTTTAGCAAAAATAAGTCTATTGGCGGGGATAACCCGGCATAACCGCACGCTTACCTGTGCTGCTCGTCCTGCCTTGGGCAGCGATCGAGATTTGACCCCATTAATGGCAATACCGGGGGTTTTTTGTTCAGCACTAAAGATTGTCAGTAATCCTTTGGCCCACTGACTAACTTCCTGATCAAGATGATTTTCTAATTCCAAGGCTAATGCGATCGCTTGTTGCCGTTGATTATTGCCGCGATAGGCCCGAGCAAGAGCCATTTTAGCCTGAATATATAAGGGAGAATAAAAATTAGCCGATTGTTGACAATATTCTTCCAGTAATTCCACCGCTCTTGCGTAATCCTTTAGCTGCAGACATTTTAATCCTTCTTCCAGTGACATAGATATACCTTAGCTGTTTATCTATCTTTAGAGATACCCAGAATTGTAGGAAAGATTAAAGGAGTTGGGGAAGTGGGGGTGTAGGGTGTGGGGTGTGGGGTGTGGGGGATTTTTCAGTGAGCAGTAAACAGTAAACAGTAAACAGTAAACAGTAATCAGTGAACTTAAAACTCTGGGTTCGACGGTAGTGACCATGATGGAAATTACTTGACTACATAGCTATATAGGATTTTAAACATAAATAGGTAAGCCAATGATAAATATTAAGTTTTATCAATATTTTGGGCAGTAGTGAGGGAGGGAATCGGACAAGTTGGCGAGCCGATTAGGGAAATAGGGAGTAGAATAGAAAGGTTGTGAGTCTATAACTATCGTTAAAATACTATGGCTTGTCCCAAGAAGAAAACCTCAAATGCCAAGCGCGACCAACGGAGAGCGCACTGGAGAAAGCAAGCGGCTCGGGAAGCGCAAAAAGCCTTATCTTTGGGTAAATCTGTCCTTTCTGGTCGTTCTAACAGCTTTGTCTATCCCACTAAAGAGGAAGAAGAAGGGGAAGACGAGGAATAACTTGATAGTGGGGAGTGAGGTTGAGAAAACCTTTTCGCTCCCTAATATTTTAAGATTTGTTTAGGGTTTTCGTTGTGAGTCTCAACTAATGTTAGGCAAATTCTTTAAAAAACCAGAATCTCCCGATCAAGACCGAGTTCCCCCGGGCCAATATCTCGCTAGTGGTTTTCCTGTGCTTACCTACGGGGATACTCCCCAAATCAAGACCGAGGAATGGTTATTTAAGGTTTGGGGAAAGGTGGCCACGACTAAAATTTTTAACTGGTCGGATTTTATGACCCTACCGCAGTCGGAATTTACCAAGGATTTTCACTGTGTCACCCGTTGGTCAAAATTAGATGTGACTTGGACGGGAGTTAAGGTATCGGATTTGATGACCTTAATTGACCTGCTGCCGGAAGCTACCCACGTCATGCAACACTGTTACGGGGGTTATACCACCAACCTCACCCTAGAGGAATTCCTGCACGAGGATAATTTTTTCGCTTTTCAACTGTTTGGTCAACCTTTACCCCCCGACCACGGGGGTCCGCTGCGCTTAGTTGTCCCCCATCTCTACGCTTGGAAAAGTTCTAAATGGATTAATGGCTTAGAATTTCTCGATCGAGAGCAATCGGGTTTCTGGGAACGTAATGGCTACCATCGACGAGGTGATCCCTGGTTAGAGGAACGTTATGGCGGTTTTTAACCAGTTTTGGCTTAAAATCGGGTGAGATTAGCAATCAAGTCTGGTAATTACTAGCATTAAAACAAGCAAAAGTCAAGGGGTAAGCAACAAATTTTTACTCGATCGCAACTGGGTAATTATAATCTCCGAATTGCCTGATCGCACTTTTGAACATATCCTGCTAACCCCAATGCTTGAAATAATTCCCGCGACTGAAGATATGCTTCTTTCGCTTCCGATATACGATCGAGTTTATAGTAGGTAAGTCCCAGATTAAACAGAGTCTTTGGTTCTCCTATGATATACCCTATTTCCTGAAAGATTTCTAGGGACTTTTGATAAAACTCGATCGCTTTTTGGTATTCTCCTAGGGAATCGTAAACATTCCCCAAACCTAGATAGGAATAAGCTTCTCCTGTTATATCAGAGATTTCCCGTTTGATCGCTAAAGACTGTTGATGAAACTCGATCGCTTTTTGGTATTCTCCTAGGGAATTGTAAATATTGCCCAAATTATTGTAACAATACGCTACTCCCCTTATATCATCAATTTCCTGAAAGATTGCTAAGGACTGTTGATAAAACTCGATCGCTTTTTGGTATTCTCCTCGGAAACGGTAAGCATTGCCTAAATTATTGTAGGATTTCGCTTCTCCCCAGCGATCTCCGATTTTCTGAAAGATTGCTAAGGACTGTTGATAAAACTCGATCGCTTTTTGGTATTCTCCTAGGAAATAGTAAATACCTGCTAATGAGTCGAGACTCGCAACTAAATCAAGTTCTAGATTTAACTCTTTTTGTAAATCGATCGCTTTTTGATAATACTCGATCGCAAGCTGTTGTTCCTGACGATAATCTGACAATGGCAGATTTAATAAACGAAGGTTATAAATCTTAGCTAAACTGGCATATAAACTCGCTAGTCTTGGCTCTTTTTTGCCTTTATTTACCTCGATTTGCTCGATTAGTTCTAACAAGTCTTCTTTAGAGATTGAAGGAATATCTTTATCTATAGTAATTTCGTCAAAAGATTGTAAAATTGGTAAAAATTCCTGACAAGGTAAAAAGTTACTTGGAGGAGAAATAAAGCGAAAAACTCCTTTTCTCCAACTCCAAAAATCGGGGGACTTTTTGCGTAAATTTACCTCCACTGTGCTTGTTACCCAAAGAACAATGGAATAGGGAAATTCTCGCAATCCTTCCCTTGTCCATTGCAGATAACCAAAAAATTTATCTAGTTCCGATTTTTCCCGTTGCCATTCGGTCGCAACGCGCTCGCTACGCGAGATCAAGTGTAATTTTTCCACTCCTGTGGTTGTGATCACGGCGTTTTTGCTTTGTAATAACTCTGGTTTTCTGGAGACTAAACTAGCAATTGCTGCTCTTAAACTCGGTTCTTTTTGATCTAAATCAATCCGATAACAAGGGATTACTGGTTCTAATTCTTGGCTATAGCGATCGATGATTTCTTCTCGCAATTTTTCCTGATCACACACACAAATCAATATATTTAATCTCTCTTGATTTGCCTCTAGAGAGACGATTAAACCTTCGTATTCTCTTTCATTTTGGTCAATAATTGAAGATGTTTCATTATTCATAATATGCCATTCAAATTGTTCCTCTTTTTTTCATTAACTCAACCACAATCGGATGCACATTATACCAGAGATCGCCATTGCGGTATTCCAAAATATATAAACCATGCAACAGATCTAGAAAATTTTGATCCTTGAGATCCTTCGGTTTTGACTTTTCATAAACAGTTTTAATAATTTCCTCATCTGCTGTACCGATACTTTCAGCAAAATCGAGACTAAGTTCTGTGATTGATTGTTCTAAAACAGCTTGATTAATTTTTAGGGTATTATCATCAGGATAACGACGAACCGATCGCAAACAAACCCGACAGCAATCATTAGTAATGCGAATTAATTCTCGTAACACTCCCCCACTATAAAGACAAATTTTTTCGAGGGTGTCAGGATCGATTAAAGCGGAATCGATGCGCTTAGTGATAATCTCGGTTAAAGTGGCAATAATTTGCGGATCGGGTATAGCATTAGGTGAATTAATTTCTCCCTGTTTAAAGAGTTTATATACAGGCATTTGTACAATCTGATCATTAGTTTCTGTTTGGAGAGTTGCCTTTAAAGCTACCTCTCTTAAAGCGGCGATCGGAATAGTCATAATAATCCGAAAACCGGGCAACATAATCGCTTTAATATGGGATTGAAAAATATCCCTTACCTGTGCTAAGTCAATTTTATCAATGTCATCAACAATTACTAAGATTTTTTTCTGACTTTGGGACTCGATCGCACTAGCTATAATGTTAATTTGGGCAACTAGATCGGTAATTCTCCGCTCATATTTTTGTTTGATTTCCTGGCGAATAGTCGAATTAATCTTGAGAATTCCTTTAATGTGAGCTAGTAAAGAAGAAAAGTTAAAACCTGTTTCGAGAGTGGCATCTGCTTGATTAGTTTCGGTGCGAATTTGTTCAGCAAACCATTGATAAAAGCTTTTTTTAATAGAATCTTTAATAGTTAAATTTTGGGCTTCCGCTTCTGACATCATCTGAACGGCGATCGAGAATAAAATATTAACATGATTTACGTCTGACATTTCGATCATGTCTGAGATCGAGAAGAAAACAACAAAATAGCGATCATCTAACTTTCTTTTAAATTCGTAGAGTAGGGTTGACTTACCACAACCCCGATGTCCTGCTAGAATAATTTTTCCGTCTTCCGAAGGACTATCTTCGACCAATTGTTCTAATTCGTCGATAATTTCTGTGCCGTATTTAACAGCAAAACGCTGTAATTCTTTATCCGATCGCAGGGGTAAAAGTTCCAAATTGCGATAGGCTTCTCGAAAGGGTTCCAGTAAAGGACTAACCATGAGTAATTAGGGGTTGCTGAAAAAGTTTTTCGTGGGGGTAGGGTGTGGGGTGTGGAAATTATGAATTATGAATTATGAATTATGAATTATGAATTATGAATTATGAATTATGAATTGGGTAGTTGGCTCTTCTAGGTTCTGTGTGATAAGTTTAACTTATATAGGATCGATCAATCTTTGTGTCCTTTGTGTCTTTGTGGTTCCTTCCACTCGCTCGCCAGAAAGAATGTATCTTAGAATACATTTTGTCCACCAAACCTAAGAGAGCCAAAAAACTAACTGATAACTGATAACTGATAACTGATAACTGTTATTTTTCTGCTGCCCAACTGTCGGGAGTGTAGGTTTTTAATGCCAAAGCATGGATGGCTTCGGTAGCGAGTGCCGATTGTAAAGCGCCATAAACCATTTGATGCTGTTTAACGCGGGTTTTGCCAGCAAATTCGCCAGAAATAACCACCGCTTCCAAATGATCGCCACCTCCCGTTAAATCCCGAACCATCACCTGTGCATCGGGGATTTGTTCTTGAATCATCGCTTCTACTTGGCGAAAGTCAACCATCTTAACTCCTCAAAACAATTAAAGATACTCTGATCCCATTGTTACCGAAAGCTCGTCAATGGGGACAAAATTTACTGCTGTGGGGGGGAGTTGTTAGGAGTTGCGGAGGTGGGAGTCGGTGCGGAGATGGGTGTGCTGACAAATCCCATCTCGTAGAGTTGTTGATAGCTTTTTTGTCCTAATTCACTGGTGGGGTTTTGGGATTGAATCACCTGAATTAACAAAGGAACCGCCAATTCTGGCTGATTTTGCGCTCTATGGACCAAAGCAAGCTTATAGGTGGCTTCATCCCGCATTTGTCCCGTGTTTAAAGCACTTTGACGCTGAGAATCGAATACTTTCGGGTCAATTCCTGAGAAACTATTAGCTAATTGCAGATGATAGTTAGATAGTTGGTTAAAAATCCGACGCGCTTGATTGAGTTTCTCCACAGCGACACTGTATTTAGCGGCATTAATAGCGGCGTTCGCTTCTTCCACTAAACGTTGTCCCCCCTGAAGACTCAACAGACTATCAGCTTGATTTAATGGTTTTAATTCGTTAGGATCACTGGCGGGATTGTTAGAGTCGGGGGTTTGTGCTTGTCCGTCAGGTGCGATCGCAATCACTAAACCGATTACCAGAGTGAGCAGATAAATTAAACTATAAGGCTGTTTTCGCTTAACCATAAAATTTCTCGACTTAATGTTCCAGATGGGAACGGCTATTTTTTTTAACATCGGCAACTGGCCTATAGTAGCTTTTTTGGGGCAGTTTCGATCCGACCCCAGCTTTCTAGACGTTAGCTCTAGCGGTTTTGTCGCCATGGCAAGCGCTGATTTTTCCCGAAAAATCAGTACAAGTCCCCAAAAAGTTAATTTATCCCCCCGATTAATTGTTTAAATACCGATAATTCACCCCTTGGCAAGCTGCCCAGATAGAATAAAGAAAAAGTAGGAGTTTATTTAAAATGTCTGTATCACTGATTACCCGTAAGTTTACGGTGGAAGAATACGAAAAAATGGCAACCCAGGGAATAATCAAACCTGATGAAAAGGTGGAATTAATTCGAGGAGAAATTATCAAAATGTCACCGATGGGAACTCGTCATGCTTCTAGTATAGATAGATTAACACAGTTATTTTATCGAAAATTTGGCGATCTTATTCTCTTAGGAGTGCAAAATCCGATTAGATTAAATAATAACTCTCAACCAGAACCAGATTTAAGTTTACTAATACCTCGATCGGATTTTTATGTTGATGCCTATCCTGGTCCCCAAGATATCTATTTAATTATTGAAGTTTCTGATTCTACCCTCGATTATGATCGCTATACTAAAATCCCTCTTTATGCGGAAGCAAATATTCAAGAAGTTTGGATTATCAATCTCAAGGAAGAATGTTTAGAAGTTTATCGTCATCCGCTGCAGGGTAGTTATCAAGCTATGCAGAAATATTATCGAGGTGAAAGTATTTTTATTGAATTCTTTTCAGAAATAGAGTTAACTTTAATTGAAATACTCGGTAATATTTGTTAAATTAAATTCTAGAGCGTTTCTTATACTATTTTCTTTATTTCTGAGTAGGTAGGCGTTAAAAATTATCAGACACCACCCTTATCAAGGGGGGCAGGGGGGATCGAACCTAAAATCCATTTTTAATTTAATTATATTATAACCAGCTACTTGGCAGGCATCCTACTATTAGCTTTCTAAGAGATGGCGGTACTTTTCTCCGAGATTTTCCGTTGCTTTGGTTAATTTTCCCTTTTCGTCTAGGATGGGTAGTTTCATGATTTCCGATGAAGCTTTAATTAAAAGCAGTACCTCCCGAAACTTGGCTGCATCTTCCTCTAGATGGGGATTAAAAGTAGCTCGTGACTCCAGTTCATTTAAACTCTGAATAGCTCTACTATTCAGACTATTAACGAGGTATTGTAACTCCTTAATTCTGCGCTGAACTTGTCCTAAAAAACTCTTACTTTTATCTAACTGAGCTATTTTATTATCCACTTCCTTGGCGTATTCGATAGCTTTAGTTAGGGCTTTTTTCCCTTCTCCTCCTAAGACAAAACCACCAATCATTAAAGCAGGTCCGACGGTAAGTAGTCGTGCAAAATAAATTTCCTAGTGAAGATAGGCAAGAGGCAATAGGCAAGAGGCAAAAGCTTTATCGAGATGTGTAATTAATTTTGCTTAGGTACTTAATACCTCCTAAAACCACTGTTCCCAAAGCCATACCACCACCACCGGCAGCTAAAGAACCACCTCCTAACCATGCTAAGGTAGCATTCCAAGCGGCTACCCCACTAAGTCCACTAATTGCTGTTCCTGTACTAGCAGTACCGAAAAGACCAATTAATCCTAGGGTTGTCTGACTGGCTGCCGAAGCGACTCTCACTGCTTTTAAACCCCCCACAGCCAAACTTTGCGCGTCTAACACTTCTGCTTTATATTCCTTGAATTGTTCGGCAGAAAATCCCTCAAACCCTTCTAAGAAGCGTTGATGGGATGGGGAGGAATTTTGACCAAGTCTTTGACCTATTCTTTGATCAATTCTGCTAATAAACTTAATAAATCTGCCGATGGTGTTGATTTTGACATTAATTTGCAGTTGACCGTATTCTTCCGCGAATTTTTGGGTAGCTTGAAACTTTTTTTCTAGGGATTTGTTGGCTTTTTTGTATCTTTGTTCGGCACTTTTGCCAATTTTTTGCGCCTTTTGTAGCTTGGATACACCATCAGCACCAGCACTAACTCCCACACCAGCAGTAACTAAGGCCGCCGCACCAAGAATAATCGGGATAATAAAGATCATGACCGAAAAGCTCCTAGTTTATTCAGTTTTGTAAAATTCTACCAACATAGTTAAAAAAAAATCAAGGATTGTATCGGTAGAATTACGGCCCTCTTATTCTTTGTGTGATTAGTTTAACTTATATAGAAGCGATCAATCTTTGTGTCCTTTGTGTCTTTGTGGTTCGTTCCACGCACTCGCCAGCAAGACTGTATTTTAGAATAGATTTTACCCACCGAACCCAAGAGAGCCGAATCACTGAATAGCTGATAGCTGGTAGCTGAGGATTTATAACTTGCGTTCGTAACTTAACAAGGTATTTTTTAATAACATTGCCACCGTCATCGGACCGACACCCCCGGGAACAGGAGTAAGATAACTAGCCACTTCTAAAACCCCAGCATAGTCCACATCTCCCACCAAACGGTCAGCGACGCGATTAATCCCCACATCCACCACCACCGCACCAGGTTTTACCATATCCGGGGTGATTAAATTGGCTTTACCGACCGCAGGTACTAAAATATCGGCACTTCTGGTTATTTCTGCCAGATTTTCTGTGCGCGAGTGAGCAATAGTTACCGTAGCGTTTTCCTCCAATAACATTAAAGCTAAAGGTTTCCCCACTAGAATACTGCGACCCAGTACCACCGCGTGCTTACCAGCTATGGGAATATTATATTCTTTCAGCAGTGCCATGACCCCCGCAGGAGTACAACTGCGGATACAGTCCTCACCCCGCACTAAACCGCCTAAATTGAGAGGATGTAAGCCATCAGCATCTTTTTTCGGGTCAATTTGGTAGAGAAGGGAAACCGCATCTAAATGCTTAGGTAAAGGTAATTGAATTAAAATCCCGTCCACCCGCTCATCTTGATTGAGACGGACAATTTCCGCTAAAATTTCTAGTTCACTTGTATCGGTGGGAAAATGACGACCAAAAGAGGCCATACCGATTTTAGTACAAGCTTTCTCCTTATTGCGGACATAAACGGCACTAGCGGGATTATCCCCCACCATCAACACCGCTAACCCCGGAGGTCTTCCCATTGGAGATTTTAGCGTCTGGATGCGCTCTCCTAGACCAAGTTGGATTTTTTGAGCTAAGGCTTTCCCGTCGAGAATTTGGCAAGTAGTTACGGACATTCTATGATAATACCGAGAACAAAAATCTTTCGGATCCATTCTATGGTCAAAAAGATTGGCTAATCGCACTCGTTAAGGTTAAAGCAAGAATGTCTATTCAGACTCGTGTAGGGCGCATCGGCAGTTTATTATTATTGCTAGGGTTATTCGGTTGTAGTACCCTTGCTGACCTCGGTATTGCCGTTCCCTACATCGGTGATCCTCCCCTAACAGCGATCGAGCAATTACAGGAAAAACCAAAAGGCGCTTTAGTTTATCTTAGGGGAACTGTCAGCAATTATGCCCCTTTTTTAGCGGGAGGGGCCTATCTTTTGCGGGATGGTTCCGGCAAGATTTGGATTCGCACCAATAGCAATAAATTACCCCGTCAAGGCGAAGAAATCGTCATTAAGGGCAAAATTGACTTTGAGGCTATTCCCCAAGGTTCCCAAACCATCAACGAATTGTATGTGCTGGAATTAGAACAGATGGATGCAGTAGCAGTTAATTCGGTTCCCACTCCTTCCCCGTCCCCGGAAATTAAACCTTCCCCCACCTCAGAAGTTAAACCCCCAGAAAACAATTCTCCCCCAGTTTCAACTAAACCCCTCGAAAATCCCCGACAGGTGACAATTCCCAGCGCAGCTGAAACGAAACCCCCAGAAACTCCCGTCGTTACCCCCGTTAAACCCAATCCACCCGCGCAACCCGTCGCGGAAGCGATTCCCCCCAAACCCCCCGCAGTGGTTAAACCCGTCCCAGACCCCCTTGATGCTTTCTTTTTGCCCCATAAACAAAGCGAGAAAAACAGTAATCAGTAATCAGTAATCAGTAGCGGGGCAAACAGATGGAGAGTAAAGTTTATGACAAAGCTTATAAGTTTGCCCTTAGGATTGTTAAAGGCTATAAATATTTGTGTGAGACTAAACAAGAATATATTTTGTCAAAACAGCTATTAAGGAGTGGCACTTCAATCGGGTCTAACATTGCCGAGGCTAATGGAGCCATTTCTCAAGCTGATTTTCGAGCTAAAATGTCAATAGCTTATAAGGAATGTCTAGAAACAAAGTATTGGCTGTCTCTATTGAAAGACACGAATTACATAGAGGAAAGAGCCTTTCAAAGTATCAATGATGACGCAGAGGAAATTGGTAAAATGCTTTGGGCTATTCTAAAAACCTGCCAAGAAAATACCAAAAACCGATAACTGATAACTGATAACTGATAACTGATAACTGATGATATTTGTTGCTTTGGCGATTTTGGAACAGGACGGTCGATTTTTAATGCAGTTGCGCGACGACATCCCGACGATTCTCTATCCGGGGGTGTGGGGTTTATTTGGTGGTCACTTAGAAGCGGGTGAAAGTCCAGAAATAGGGTTAAAACGAGAGTTAAAAGAAGAAATTAACTACGAAGCTCCTAGTTTACGCTATTTTCGCTCTTATAACGATGATAATCTCTCCCGTTATCTTTATCATGTACCCCTGACCCTGGAATTAGAAAAATTAGTGCAAACGGAAGGGCAAGATTTAGCATTATTACCTCCAGCTGCCATCCGTCAAGGGGAATACTATTCCCAGAAGATTAATCAGACTCGTTCTTTAGGAAAAATTCATCGCCAGATATTACTCGATTTTATAGAACTAGAATTATAGTGGATATTAGAGCCAGACAAGGAACTCCCTTATCTATACGGAAGTCGTAGTTAACACTGCTCCTCACCTCCCTCGAAGGCAAAATGCTCCCGCTTTTTGAATGGCTTTATTGAAACGTCAATCTTATTTTGGCCTTGTCTTTATGAACCAGTCGCGTCCCTCGTTCGTTTCCGTGCAGAAACTCCTATCTGGAGGTGCGATCGCTACCCTAGCAGTTAGTTCCCTGATGGTCCTCACCCCCGCAGCCAAAGGGGAAAAACCCTTAGAAGATAACCCGAAAGCAGTCATCGACCAGGTTTGGCAAATTGTTAATAATGAATTTGTAGATCGTGGTTTTCATCAAATTGATTGGCAAAAAAAACGTCAAGAATTGTTAAGCAGAAATTATACTAATCCCCAACAAGCTTACACGGCAATCCGGGAAGCTTTAAAGGAATTGGGTGATAGTTATACCCGTTTTTTAACTCCTAGTGAATTTTCTGTCCTCACCAGTCAAACCTCCGGAGAATTATCGGGAATTGGCATACGTTTGTCCCTCGATCAGCGCACTAGCGATCTGATCGTTGTCGATACGGTGAAAAAATCCCCCGCCAAGGAAGCAGGAGTAAAAAGCGGCGATCGCCTGATCAGAATTAATGGCAAACCCACCGCTTTAATGACCCTAGAACAGGCAATGGAGGCACTACAGGGAGAAGTGGGTACTAGCGTTAGTTTACAGCTTGCCCGTCCCGATCGAGGCGTGTTTGAAGTGACTTTGACCCGGGTAGATATCGAAATCCCCTCGGTTAGCTATACCCTGAAACAGGAAGGTGGGGTGAAAGTTGGTTATATTAAACTAGATGAATTTAGTTCCCACGCAGCCGAACAAATGAAAGAGGCGATCGAGGAATTAAGTCAACAACAGATATCCGGCTATGTTCTCGATCTGCGGGGCAACCCCGGCGGGTTACTATTTGCTAGTGTCGATATCGCTCGCATGTGGATGAAACAGGGCAAAATCGTTAGCACCATCGATCGACGGGGCGGAGATCGTCAATTTAGTGCCAATAACACCGCTATTACCGATTTACCCCTCGTAGTTTTGGTTAATAAAGGTTCCGCCAGCGCC
Source organism: Microcystis sp. T1-4 (assembly GCF_000297435.1). Classification (GTDB taxonomy): domain Bacteria; phylum Cyanobacteriota; class Cyanobacteriia; order Cyanobacteriales; family Microcystaceae; genus Microcystis. Next base: position 15,289 of record NZ_CAIP01000132.1, read on the forward strand.
AGCGAAATCCTCGCCGGGGCCCTAAAAGAAAATGGCCGGGCGACTTTAGTGGGTACATCGACCTATGGCAAAAGTACCGTCCAATCGGTACACACCCTCTCCGACGGTTCTGGTTTAGCGGTGACAATTGCCCGTTATTATCCCCCCAACGGCGAAAATATCTATAAAAAAGGCATTAAACCCGATGTGCAGATTGAGTTAACCCGGGAACAACAGCTGCGCTTCCGCGATGATCCTTCTTTGCTGGGAACTAAGGATGATCCCCAGTACCAACAGGCGATCTCAGTCCTACAATCCCATAATGTTAAACGTCCAGGCACCGGCAATCTCAATAACCCTTTGAGTAGTCGGGCTGAATAATTGTCCTCAATAATGTCTAAGTAGGTGGGTGGAATTAAATATAAGATGAACGTAGGTTGGGTTGAAGCATGAAACCCAACGCCCGCATAGTTTACACTACCGCTAACCCATCCTACAAATAATTGTGCCTCCCTACTTAGGGTTTGCGGCAAAAAGTACGGGCGAAGCATTCGGATAGAAAATCTACGTTTCACCGATAGGTTATTGCCCGAATGCTTCGCCCCTACAGGACACGGGCCGATGAAGACGCAAGGTGTTGAAGCACGATTCTTTCAAAATCTTGCACCTGTTTCACGAGAAAAGCCACAAAACCCTTACCTTGCCTACATTTCACATTTATTCAGCAAACCCTACTTAATCCCAACCTTGGCGAGATTTTACAATTCCCGACGACCTTCTAAAGCTCTCGCTAAGGTTACTTCATCAGCGTATTCCAGATCGCCGCCCATGGGCAACCCGAAAGCGATACGGGTAACTTTAGTGAAGGGTTTCAGTAAACCCCCAATATACAAAGTCGTGGTTTCTCCCTCGACACTGGGACTGATAGCTAAGATAACTTCCTGAATTTTTTTCTGGCTGACTCTGGTGACTAAAGACTGTATATTTAATTGATCCGGTCCAATGCCATCCATAGGTGAGATAACACCGCCCAAAACGTGATATTTGCCCGAATATTCCCTAGTTTTCTCCAAAGCAATCACATCTCTGGAGTCAGCCACCACACAGATAGTCCCCGTTTCCCGGTTGGGATTGCGGCAAATTTCACAAATTGGTTCGGCCGAAAGGTGAAAACAAACCTGACATAATCCTACTTGTTTTTTCGCTGCTACGATCGCCTGGGCCAATTCGATCGCATCTTGTTCTGGTCGTTTGAGAATATACAGGGCCAGACGTTGAGCGCTTTTGGGTCCGACTCCGGGTAATTTTTGTAACTGCTCGATCAAACGAGCTAAAGGCGGTGTATAAATAGCAGTTAATCCTCTTATCAGTTATCAGTTATCAGTTATCAGTTATCAGTGGGTAAGTTATCAGTTATCAGATTTGAGTTTTCAAGTGAGCAGTGTTAAATAGAAGTTTCCTGCTGTCTTTTCACTGTTTACTGGTCACTGATTAAGACCTTTTTGGTAAACGGACATCGATAACACTGGTGTTGAAATTATAATTATCTCCTTCTAACTCGATTAAAGTGCCAATTTTCACCTTTTGACCGCCAACAACCGCACCGGTATCGGTAACTTCCGCTTGACCACTGAGAGTCATGATCATATCTTGAGAATAGTTTTCCGTGCGGGGATCGGGTAGGACTTTCACACTACCATCCGGCTGCGGAACTAAGACATTTCTCGATAAAGGTTTAACATTTTTTATATCCACTTGACCGGCTGGTTGATTACGAATAACAATATTAGTTTTCTTCTCGGTATTGAATTGATTAATCAAAGCGTTGGGATTAAGAACACTTAAACCCCGGACAATAACATCCACTTCTATGGGTTCTTTGGTCACTTGAGCGATCGTACTTTTACCACTCGTCCCCGGCACAACAAAAATACCGATAATTGTCAATAAAATTACTAAGGCCGCTCCGATATCAAGCAAGCTAAATTTACCGAATAAACGTCCTTTTGAGTCTAATAAATTCATAAGCGGTTCACTATAAAATTTTGGGGAGAAGGGAATGGGGAGTTGGGGGATAGGGGTGATGGGGAGAAGGAATTATGAATTATGAAGTGGGAAGTGGGAAGTGGGAAGTGGGAAGTGGGAAGTGGGAAGTGGGGAGAAAATACAAATAATCTCCTAACTCCTGTCTCCTGAATCCTGTCTCCTGAATCCTGCCTCCTAACGGCTAATAGATTCTATCACGATCGGAATCTTGGTCGCAGACAGGAAGTCTGACTTAAGATAGAAGATCGGAGTCTCACACGGAGCGATCGATAGACAATGGCGGGTAAAACTCAACTTAAGAAACAAGAAAAGCAATTATCTCCAGTGGATCTGACCCCTTCTGACGGTAACAACCTCGAAAAAGTTGCCCCCGTTAAACATTGGTCGATCGAAGATAGCGAAAATCTCTATCGCATCCAAGGCTGGGGAGAACCCTATTTCTCGATCAATGCCGCAGGAAATATTACCGTCTCGCCCCAGGGAGAAAGGGGCGGTTCTTTGGACTTATACGAGTTAGTTTCGGCGATTAAGCGGCGGAATATCGGTTTACCGCTGTTAATTCGGTTTAGTGATATTTTGGAAGACCGGATCGAGCGCCTGAATGCCTGTTTTAACCGAGCGATCGCCCGTTATAATTATCCCAATGTCTATCGCGGTGTCTATCCGATCAAGTGCAATCAACACCGTCACATCGTCGAGTCTTTAGTGCGTTTTGGCAAACCCTATCAATTTGGGTTGGAGGCTGGTTCAAAACCTGAGCTAATGATTGCTTTAGCGACCCTAGAACCTGCCTTAAACGGCAAAAATGACAAAACACAACCATTGCTAATTTGTAACGGCTATAAGGACAAAGAATACCTGGAAACTGCCCTATTGACCACTCGTCTCGGTCATCGGCCTTTGATTGTCATCGAACAATTGGAAGAATTATATTTAACCCTGCGCGTCAGTCGTCAGTTAGGAATTGCCCCACATTTGGGAGTGCGTGCGAAACTGGGGACAAAAGGGGTGGGCCGTTGGGGATGTTCCACGGGAGACCGGGCAAAATTCGGTTTAACCGTCCCGGAAATCCTAACGGTGGTGACGGAATTAGAACAAGCGGGGATGTTAGATTGTCTGCAACTGCTGCACTATCATATCGGGTCGCAAATCTCCGCTATCAGCGTTATTAAGGATGCCATTCGCGAAGCTAGTCAGATTTATGTGGAATTAGCGAAATTAGGGGCAAATATGACCTATCTTGATGTGGGGGGTGGTTTAGGGGTCGATTACGATGGCTCAAAAACTAACTTCTACGCCTCAAAAAACTACAATATGCAGAATTATGCTAATGATATCGTGGCTGAGGTCAAAGAAGCTTGTGAAGATGCCCAGATTTCACCCCCAATTCTCATCAGTGAAAGTGGCCGGGCGATCGCTTCTCATCAATCGGTGTTAGTCTTTGATATCTTGGGAAGTAGTGAGGTTCCCCAAAACCCTCCCGATCCCTGCAATGGGAAAGAACACCTCATCCTCCGTAATCTCTGGGAAACCTACACGGGTATCGATGAGCGCAATTATCAGGAAGCTTATCACGATGCGGGACAGTTCAAAGAGGAGGCGATTAGTCTGTTTAATTTCGGTTATCTCAGTCTCAAGGAACGAGCTAGAGCCGAACAATTGTACTGGGCTTGTTGTCACAAAATTCTGCAAGTGGCCCGACAACAGGATTATGTTCCCGATGACTTGGAAGACTTAGAGCAAATTATGGCCTCAATTTATTATGCCAATCTCTCGGTTTTTCAGTCAGTTCCCGATAGTTGGGCGATCGATCAACTATTTCCAATTATGCCGATCCATCGTCTTGATCGAGAACCTACTCAAAGAGGTATTCTCGCCGATTTAACCTGTGATAGTGACGGGAAAATTGCCCAGTTTATCGATTTGCGCGGGGACATAAAATCAGTTTTAGAATTGCATCCTTTGGAGTACAAAAACGGTAAACATTCTCCGGAACCCTATTATCTAGGAATGTTTCTGGTGGGTGCTTATCAAGAGATTATGGGCAATTTACATAATCTTTTTGGCGATACTAACGTGGTACATATTCAGATGAGTCCCAAGGGGTACGATATCGAGTATCTAGTCAAAGGAGATACGATCACGGAAGTATTAAGTTATGTGCAGTATTCTGCGGAAGATCTGTTAGAAAGAATTCGTCTTCGTTGTGAACAAGCTTTGCAGGAAAATCGCATGACTGTGGAAGAATCCCAATTACTACTACAGGATTATGAACGCAGTTTGCGGCGTTATACCTATCTAGTGGGTGGGGATTGATGATTGCTCTTGCCGATCGAGTAATCGATCGAGGATGATAGAAAATAGACAAAATAGACAAAATAAATAGGCAGTAAAGGAAAACAGTGGAAAAGGGAACGCTGGTAGAATTTCGAGTGCAAGGAGAAAGGCGCTTAGGGGTGATCGATCGCCCAGAAGGTAAAAAAGATTGGATCGTCATCGATCAGGGGGGAAACCCGCATAAACTGCGTCCCCAACGCTTCGATTACATTGTCAAAGGAGGTCCGTCCAACTATAGGGAGATCGGCAATTTTCTGCGAGAAGTCCAACCCTATCTAGATCCTAGTGGTTTAGAAGTGGCCTGGGAATTATTAGCCGGGGAAAATCAGTTAGTCACTCCCGAAACCATGGCCGAGATACTCTTTTCCGATCGTGGTCCGCAGTTTTGCTATGCAGCCCATTGTCTCTTGAGTGATGATAAGGTTTATTTTAAAAATAAAGGGGATGGTTACGAGGCCCGCTCGGAAAATCAGGTAGAGGAAATCAAACACCAGCTAGAGGTGGAACAACAGCGTCAACGGGAAAAAAGCCAATTTCTCCAACGTCTCCAACAGGCCCTGGCCGGTGAAACGGTAGAATGGTCAGAAAGCGATCGAATTCGTCTGGAATCTCTAGAAAAATTTATCCTCCAACCCGAACAAAAATATCCGGCAGCCATGGACATACTCTCGCTGCTAGGCCGTTCCCAAACCCCCGAGGCTGCTTTTGAATTGTTAGTCGATTTGAAATGGTGGAGTAGTCACGAAAACCTTTTCCTGCGACGCAGTTCCTACCCCGTTCAATTCTCGAAAAAGGTACTTGATGTGGCGCGTCTTAATTTACTCAATCCCCCTGCGGATGCGGATGTCAACAATCGTCTCGATTTAACCCACCAAAAAATTTATACCATCGACGATGAAAGTACCGAGGAAATCGATGACGGATTATCGGTAGAAATTCTTGCAGATGGTGGTCATCGTCTCTGGATTCATATTGCCGATCCTAGTCGTTTAGTGTGTCCCGATGATGAATTAGACCTAGAAGCGCGTCGTCGCAGTACCAGTCTCTATCTTCCCACGGGAATGGTTCCGATGTTTCCCCTAGAATTGGCCGCAGGTCCAATGAGTTTGGTACAGGGTAAACTTTGTCCTGCCTTGAGTTTTGGGGTAATCCTCGATGAAACGGGAGCGATCGCCGATTATCGGATCTATCCTAGTACAATTAAACCCACCTATCGCCTCACCTACGAAGATGTGGACGAAATGTTACATCTGGATCTGCAGCATGAACCGGAAGTAAGGATTCTCAACCGTTGGGCCAAACAACGCCACGCCTGGCGCAAATCTCAGGGATCGATTAACATCCAAATGCCAGAATCATCCATTAAGGTGAAGGATAACGACGAAATTATCGTAGAATTGCAGGAAGTTTCCCCATCTCGGCAATTAGTGGCGGAAATGATGATTTTAGCCGGAGAAATCGCCGGTCGCTACTGTCAGGAACACGAGATCCCCGTGCCTTTCCGCGGACAACCACAACCGGAATTACCCCCCGATGAGGAGTTAATTTTACTACCTGCGGGCCCTGTGCGTTCCTGTGCCTTGCGTCGCTGTATGCCGCGCAGTGAGATGACGACGATTCCTAACCGTCATGCTAGTCTGGGATTGAATACCTATTCCCAAGTAACTTCGCCAATTCGCCGTTATACTGACCTTTTGACCCATTTTCAACTAAAAGCCCATCTCCGGGGCGATCAACTGCCTTTTACCCGGGATAGAATGCAGGAAATTCTCTATAGTGTCGCTAGTTCGGCCCAAGAGGCCACCTCGGTGGAACGACAAACTAATCGTTATTGGAGTTTGGAATTTCTGCGACGACAGGGAGATCAAGTCTGGCAAGCTTTGGTGTTGCGCTGGCTGCGGGAAGAAGAAAATTTAGGCTTGATTTTATTGGAGGAATTGGGGTTAGAATTACCCCATCGTTTTGAGCGTTCGGTATCTTTAGGCGATCGCTTTCAAGTACAAGTTAGTCGCGCCGATCCCCACCGCGATGAGATCCGTTTTCGCGAGCTATCGGGTTTTGTCTCCTCCCAAGCAAGTTAATCTCTCGGGGAGTCAGTATTCAGGAGTCGAGAGATAGGGTGATAGGGATTTACGGGGTTTAGGGAAATTTCAGCCAAATGCTCCACTACCCCACACCCTGCCACCACCGAAAAGCTTTTTGCCGCAAACCCTAAATAAGGTTCTTCGGTTTGTGTTATGCAATGGACGGAGGTTATAAGGGATGAAACTCTTATAGAGAAAGGCATTTGGCGATTTTTATCAATTGTTTTCGATCTAGAGCGAACTAATCAATTAAATCTCTTGCCAGATAAGAATTTAGTCGATTTATGCCACCCTATCGAACTATACTAAGTAACGAAGAACCATACTTGTCAATGTAAAGTTTTATTACAGGATTCAACGTTTCTGACCCTGATGTTCTCTATTCTCTGGTTACTCATCGGAAATTTTGGGTCTGAAACCCCGCCGTTCTACGACGGCTTTGCTGTTAAATATGAGCATCGTTTACGAAATATATGCTAAAATGTGAGGTATGGAAAAAGCCTATTCTTACCGATTTTACCCAACACCCGAACAAGAGTCGCTATTGCGGCGCACATTGGGCTGTGTAAGATTAGTTTACAATAAGGCTCTCCATCTCAGAACACAAGCATGGTACGAAAGACAAGAAAGAGTAGGATATACTGAAACTTCTTCAATGCTAACC
>NZ_CAIP01000131.1 GCF_000297435.1 Microcystis sp. T1-4
GCTTATTGGTGAGATGGGAAGTTTTCCTTACCCAATCAGGTTACACTTCCTCTTGATGAGAAAAGCTATGAATTCTCTGAGGATTGAAGTATATCTAAACGGGTGCATCTCATCTTTGTGACTTTCTCTCACATATAGGCGAGCAGCAGCAGTTAAGTAGGTGGGTGGAATTAAATATAAAATGAACGTAGGTTGGGTTGAAGCATGAAACCCAACGCCCGCATGGGTTACGCTACCGCTAACCCATCCTACAAATAATTGTGCCTACCTACTTATTAAAAGAGGGCGAATGCAATTCGCCCCTACAATAATATTATTTACCCAAAAGAGGGCGAATGCAATTCGCCCCTACAATAATATTATTTACCCAATGGTAGGGGCGCATCGTGGTCAGTGAGTTGATCGAACTGTGTGCGCCCGCAATGTAATATAGATATTTCGACCAAATGGAGATGCACCCGATCTAAACTGGCTAAGGGTCAGCTTTTTTTAAGCTACAAGAAGACCAAGACAATTTGTTGTCTGGTTATCCCATAAGAGTTAAGGATAAACACAAAGGCAGAAAGAATACAAACAGAAAGACAGATTCGATTGACTGATAAATAGGGCTTGCTGAATAATGGTAAAACCCTTTTAAAATAAGGCTTTTGACCTGTTAAAGTCCGATGTTCATGCTGCGAAAATAGGATTGGGACTTTCAAAAACCTTGCATTATCCTTCTTGTGGTACATCGCTTGGTACAAAAAACAAGGGCAACAAAGCCTGAAACGACCGGCTACTGACGACCGGCTACTGACTCCTACCCCCAGGAAAAACTTTTTCAGCAGACCCTAAATATAGCTTTTTCTGTTTAAAAACCGTCCAAAAAAGGAATAGAGCCTGAAACTCTATTCCTGAATCAAAAATTGCAGTTAATTTTTAACCCTATACTACCGCAGAAGTCAAAGCTTCTTTGAGGATAGCGGCTTTATCGGTTTGTTCCCAGGGTAAATCGAGATCATTGCGACCAAAATGACCATAAGCGGCCACATCTTGGTAAAAACGCTCGCCTCTTTCACTGGGTAAACCGCGCAGGTTAAAGGTTTGGATAATACCGGCCGGACGGAGTTCAAAGTATTTATTGATTAAGTCCAGAATCACATCATCGGCGACTTTGCCAGTGCCAAAGGTTTCCACGAAGACACTTACCGGACGAGCTACCCCAATCGCATAACCCACTTGAATCTCGCACTTATCGGCCAAACCAGCCGCGACGATATTTTTGGCCACATAACGGCAAGCATAGGCCGCGGAGCGATCGACTTTGGTAGGATCCTTACCGGAGAAAGCGCCGCCACCGTGACGAGAATAGCCACCGTAGGTATCGACGATAATTTTCCGTCCCGTTAATCCCGCGTCGCCTTGGGGTCCACCAATGACGAATTTTCCGGTGGGATTAACCAGATAACGGGTATTGGCATCGGGTTTAATCTCTAAATCGCTGAAGACCGGTTGTACTACCGCTTCCCAGAGATCACTTTTAATCTTTTGTTGGACGAGATCATTATCGGTGATATCGCCGATAGTAGCATCGTGTTGGGTAGAAACAAGGATAGTATCGATACCCACGGGACGACCATCTTCATAAATGACCGATACTTGCGTCTTACCATCGGGACGCAGATAGGACAGTTCACCCGTTTTTCTGACTGCCGCTAAACGGCGAGCGATGCGGTGGGCTAAACTAATCGGTAAGGGCATAAATTCGGGGGTTTCATTGCAAGCGAAACCGAAGACAATACCCTGGTCTCCCGCACCAATTTTATCGAGTTCATCATTGCTGAGAAGTTCGCGATTTTCCTGAGCAGCCGTGACACCCTGGGAAATATCGGGAGATTGTTCGTCTAAAGCGACTAAAACGGTGCAACTATTCGAGGAAAATCCGTTATCTGCGTTGATATAACCGATTTCAGCGATTTTACTGCGAACTAAATTGACGAAATGAACCTGCGCTTTCGAGGTGATTTCACCGGTAATCAAGACTAACCCCGTATTGACAACCACTTCAGCCGCTACACGACTGTGGTCATCTTGGGATAACAGAGCATCGAGAATGGTATCAGAAATCTGGTCACAAATTTTATCGGGATGTCCCTCTGTAACCGATTCGGAGGTGAACAAATAACGTTTAGACAAGTGATGTCCCTCACATGGTAGTACATTTGAACGGTAAAAGATTCTCGGAAATCTTTGACTATACAGTGTAACAGGGAATTTGTAGAGATCGAATATTTTCAATAAGAAACCGCCCGAACATTGTCCGGACGGAGTGTGGTGTGAGGAGTGAACGGAAACTTGCGTCTCCGCTAATTCCATTGTAGATGACAACTTAGAATCTTGAGCGATTTGAAACAAACTAGCCCAAAAAAATTTTTATCTCTTCAAGGGGTTGACTAATGCCCGATCCCCGTCTCGATGATGTAGCCTGATTAATAGAGGTCGCAGAGCTATATGCAAAGATTATGACAGTCACAGCCGATTATTTAGAACAACTCAATCCCTCCCAGCGCCTTGCTGTCGAGCATTTTTGCGGCCCCTTGTTGGTGGTTGCTGGGGCAGGATCGGGAAAAACTAGCGCTTTAACCTATCGTATCGCCCATTTGATCCGTCATCATGGGGTCGATCCGGAAAATATTCTCGCGGTCACTTTTACCAATAAGGCGGCCCGGGAAATGAAAACTAGAATTGAAAAAACTTTTGCTCAACAAAAAGCACAGGAAAAATACGGTCAAAGATTAGAACTTTTGGAAGAATACGAACAGAAAAAACTCTTTTCTCAAGTTTATCGGAATTATACTAAAAAACTCTGGATCGGGACTTTTCACAGTCTTTGCGGTCGGATTTTGCGCTATGACATTAATAAATATCAGGATGAATATGGTCATAGTTGGCAAAGGAATTTTTCGATTATGGATGAATCTGATGCCCAGAGTTTGGTGAAAAATATCGTCACTAAACAGATGAATTTAGACGATAAAAAATTTGATGCTCGCAATCTACGTTATGCGATTAGTAATGCCAAAAATTTAGGTTTAACCCCCAGAGATTACGCCAGAGAAAACCCTCATTTTCGGGGAAAGGTCATTTCTGAGGTTTATCAGGCTTATCAGATGCAATTGGCACAAAATAATGCCCTAGATTTTGATGATTTAATACTGGTTCCAGTCCGTCTTTTTCAGCAAAATGAATCTATTCTCGGTTATTGGCACACGCAATTTAAGCATATTTTAGTCGATGAATACCAAGATACTAACCGGATTCAGTACGAGTTAATTCGGCTTTTGTCCACCAATGGTGAAACCCAAAAAAGTGAGTGGAATTGGACGGATCGATCGATTTTTGTGGTGGGTGATGCCGACCAATCTATCTATAGTTTTCGGATGGCGGATTTTACTATTCTGCTCAATTTTCAAGCGGACTTTGGCGATGGTTTACCCGATGATGATACTCGCACGATGGTGAAACTACAGGAAAACTATCGTTCACGGGAGAATATTCTGCAAGCGGCAAATAAATTAATCGAAAAGAATAGTCAAAGAATCGATAAAGTCCTTGTTCCTACTAGGGAAGGAGGCGAGAGTATTTATGTTTTTAAAGCCAGAGATGAACAGGAAGAAGCGGCTTTTGTTATCGATAAAATTCGAGAATTTACCCAAGAAAACCCCGAATTAAATTGGGGTAGTTTTGCCATTCTCTACCGAATTAATGCCCAATCTCGTCCTTTTGAAGATGGGTTAATTCGCAATAATATCCCCTATAATATTGTCGGGGGATTTAAATTTTATGATCGACAGGAGATTAAAGATGCGATCGCCTATTTACGAGTGATTGCCAATCCTGCCGATACGGTTAGTTTACTGAGAATTATTAACACTCCCCGGCGCGGTATCGGTAAAACCACAATCGATAATTTGCTCAAAGCTGCCCAAGAATTAGGAGTGCCTTTATGGGAAATTATCAGTGATGAAACTTCCGTTAATACTCTCGCCGGTCGTGCCACTAAAAGCATCAATAAGTTAGCTAAAATTATCCAAAACCTGCAAGAAAAAATCACCGATTTATCCGCTAGTGAAATCCTAGACCAAATCATGGAAGATTCGGGATATATCGATGAGTTAAAACAACAGGGAACCGAGGAAGCTGATACCCGGATCGAAAATATCCAAGAACTTTATAGCGCCGTGGTACAATTCCAAGAGGAAAACGAGGAAACTAATCTACGGGAATTTCTCGCTAGTGCTAGTTTAGCCTCGGATTTAGATAATCTTCAGGAAGGTCAAGAAAAAGTCTCGTTAATGACCCTTCATTCCGCCAAGGGTTTAGAGTTTCCTCTCGTCTTTTTAGTCGGTTTAGAACAGGGCATTTTTCCCCATAATCGTAGTTTAAACGATCCCATTGCCCTTGAGGAAGAACGGCGTTTGTGTTATGTGGGAGTGACTCGGGCCAAGGAACAATTATTTTTAACCTACGCAAAAGAAAGATATGTCTGGGGGAATAAAGAGACGAAGGTAGCTTCCCAATTTTTGCAGGAATTGCCCCCAGAATTGCTCACAAGCAACCTGAAACCGAAAAAGACCCCAAAAGTGGTTGCCATGGAAAAAGCTGTCTCTGATCAAAGAAAATGGCAGGTAGGCGATCGAGTGTTACACTCTACTTTTGGAGAAGGAGAAGTGACCCATATCCTCGGTACGGGCAAAAAAATGAATCTAGCGGTCAAATTTTCGGGTTTAGGGCAGAAAATCATCGATCCTCGCACCGCACCCATGCAACTTATCCAGGAATAGGGGAGGATTTTAAGGAGTATTGCTAATCTCTACAATTATTGTTCCCTGCTCTAGTTGTTTCAACGCATCGGGTAAAGTAGCTGTCAGTAATCGCCGCAGATTCTGATTTGTGACATTACCACAGGTTAACCATAAAATTTGAGGAGGTGTTCCCAGACGACAAACCAAATCAATAAAGTCACTATCTTTGGTCATAATCACGGCATTTTCCGCTCGCGCTGCTGCAAAGATCTCGATATCTTGAGCATCTCGAAGGGATAAGTCTCGCAGGGACGATGCTTCTAAATCAAAGGTCGCTGATAACCAGCTTGCTAGAGTTGGAGGTAGTTGAGCATCAATCCAAATTTTCATGCCGTTAGTTTAGGAAAATCCGTACACCGTGCTGCAAAAAGTAAACAAGCTTGGATATCTGCGAGTTCCAAATCGGGAAAGTCTTCTAGAATTTCAGTTATGCTCACATTCTCCGCTAACATTTCCAAAATATCCGTTACTCGAATTCGCATCCCCCGAATACAAGGACGACCACCACACTGGCCGGGTGTTTGAGTAATGCGGGTAAGCAAGCTAACTGTTGAGTCCATAGAACGCATCTCGAAGATATTTAGTCTGCATTTAATTATCTTATCTGGTAATCCTAACAACCAATCCCTAGCACCCAACTGACCCCCCCCGATTCCTCAACTCCGATCGCTACCTGCTGTTAGAATGGAGAATTGCGGTCAGACTGACGATAGAATTGAGAAGCTAAACCCTTGATTCTTAATAGTTGTTGAGAAACTTTCCGCCTACTATCGCAATTATCCGATAATATGGGCAACAGCGAGTTAGTCTATTCAGTCTGTTAAAATTGACCCCTGTTGGTCGTATTCGCGCACTGTCTAACCTTTATGATGAGGATCAGTTAATATGGAATCAATGCAACCGACCGAGACCAAAAATCCGATTAGAACGGATTTACCCGGGTCTCTGAGCAAACCCAGCAGCAGCACCGAACAGATTTGGTCTGAATATGTAGAACCAGTTTGGGATTCGGTGATGTCCTATCTGGCTAACGTCCCCGATTATATCGGTGGTTTCTTCTCTGGATACAAAAAACCTTTAATCGTTCTGGGGGCAATTTTAGCGAGTTTTGTCACCGTGAAAGTTACCCTAGCGGTTTTAGATGCGATCGATGATATTCCCCTCCTTGCTCCTATCCTACAATTAGTTGGGATCGTTTACACTGGTTGGTTTGTCTGGCGCTATCTGCTCAAGGATGAAAATCGTCGCGAGTTATTAGCCGAAATTGATGCACTAAAAGCGCAAGTTTTTGGCAGTCACAATAACCCTTTATAGAATCAAGCATAGATAACCGAGGAGTTGAGCGGAAACACTCAACTCTTTTGTTTTTGCACAATCTGAACATTAAAGAAGTCTAGAAGGAATAAGTGGGTGGGTGAAATTAAATAGGATTTGCGGCAAAAAGTAGGTTGGGTTGAAGCATGAACCGCTCATGTTACGCTACCGCTAACCCATCCTACAAATAATTGTGCCTCCCTACTTAACGCATGGTGACAAATTCCTCGGCAGCACTGGGATGAATGCCGACAGTGGCATCAAAATCGGCTTTTGTTGCCCCCATTTTTACCGCAATGGCTACTCCTTGAATAATTTCGGCGGCATGATCTCCCACCATGTGCGCCCCAAGGATTTTACCACTTTCTTGATGGACAACTAATTTCATCAAAGTTTTGTCCTCTCGGCCTGGTAAAACATTGTAACCGGGGCGGAATTTAGACCGATAAACTTTAATTCCCGTGTCACCATATAGGTTTTTTGCTTGCAATTCTGTTAATCCCACCGTCGCCGCTTCAGGAGTAGAAAATACTGCCGAAGGAACGTTTTCATAACTCATTAACCGGGGTTTATTACCGAAGACTGTATCGGCAAAAGCTCGCCCCTCATTAATCGCCACGGGAGTTAAATTAATTTTGTCGGTACAATCGCCCACGGCATAGATATTATCTTCGCTGGTTTGGCTATACTCGTTGACGACAATTGCCCGATTTTTGACCTCGACATTGACATTCTCTAAGCCCAATTTTTCCAGCTTAGGGATTCTTCCAGTAGCAGCTAATCCTAGGGCATCAACAAAGAGAATTTCTGCGGTTTCTTTTCCCTGAATATGTACTTTTAAACCTTCGTCAGTTTTCTCGATCGAAGTGGGGAAAGTTTCGGGCATAATTTTAATTCCCTGACGGATCATTTCCCCTTGAATCTCATCGCGGATATCCTCATCAAACCCTCTTAAAATCTTGTCTTTACGGATTAACTGCACCACTTCCGTCCCTAATCCGTGCATAATACCGGCAAATTCTACCCCAATATATCCCGCCCCTAAAACTATAATTCTTTTCGGTTGTTCCGGCAGTTGAAACATGGCATCAGAAACTACCGTATGTTCGATCCCCGGAATATCAGGTTTAACGGGATGTCCCCCCACGGCAATTAAAATTTTATCGGCAGTAATTTTCTCCTCTCCCACCTCGAGGGTATGGGCATCAAGAAACTTGGCATAATTAGGAAAAATCGTCACTTGAGAATTATCGAGCATCTTTTGATAAATGCCATTTAAACGGATAGTTTCCTGATTAAGCGCGCTAATTAATTTTTGCCAATTTAATTGACTCTCTACCGCACTCCAACCGTAACCTTCCGCATCCTTAAATAGTTGCGGAAAACGACTAGAATAAACCATTAATTTTTTGGGAATACAACCGCGATTAACACAAGTTCCTCCTAAACGATCATATTCTGCCAATCCCACTTTTGCCCCGTATTCGGCCGCCCGTCTAGCGGTGGCAATACCCCCAGAACCACCACCAATCACGAATAAATCAAAATCATAACTCATAAAAATATCCTCGCGAATAAATAGAAATTTGACGGAATCAAAAAACTTTCTGGGCAAAAAGGGGAGAGAATATCTCGGATCAATCCCTAACTGAATCTATCGAGTAACTAGCACAATATAGTCACTAATGCTGCTAAATTAGAGCCAATTTGACTACTGCGAAGATCTAATTCTATGCTAACACGCCGCTCGAAATTATCTTTTCTCTTGGGGACCTGTTCCCTATTTCTCTGGGTAAACCATCCCCTCACCCTCGCAACCCCCATCAGTCAAGACAATTCCCCCCCTTCCCAGTTTATCTGTCCAGCAGACTTAGCCAGCAGGATCGATCGCATTTTAGCCCGCCCCGATTATCAAGGCGCTTATTGGGGAATTTTAGTAAAATCCCTTAATTCTCAGGAAAATCTCTATAGTCTCCACGAAAATAACTTTTTTACTCCCGCTTCTACTGCGAAATTATTAACCACTGCCGCCGCTTTCAGCAAATTTAACCGCGATTATCGTCTGAAAACCCCCATTTTAGCCCAAGGCAACCCCCCCGATTTAGAGACTTTAACCTTAGTCGGGAGGGGAGATGCCACCATAACCACAGAAAAGTTAGAAAAATTAGCAGAAAAGTTAAAAGCAGGGGGAATTAACTCAATTTCTCGCTTAATTGTCGTTGCTAGTCCTTTTGTCGTCTCCGATAGTCAAAAAAACTGGGAATGGGAAGATGTCTTTTTTGACTACGCAGTTAGTGCTTCTAGCTTGGTTTTAAACGAAAATTCCGTCACTTTAAGGCTTTTACCGCGACAATTGGGGCAAAGCTTAGATTTACAATGGTCTGATCCCATTGCCGCTAAACAATGGCTAATTGAGAATCAAACCAGCACTGCATCGCAAGGAACCCCGAATACTTTGGCAATTAAGGGCAATTTAGCCAATAATCGCCTGATTATCACCGGTTCTCTGCCGATAAATAGTCAAGATGATTTTAATTTAGCTATTCCCCAACCTTCGGAGTATTTCCTAGCTCGCTGGCGTAATATCCTTGAAAAAGCGGGAATTACCGTTAAAACCGCCGAAATTAGCTCACAAATTCGCGGCGATGAAATCACCAATTTAGAATCAGAACCCCTGGCATATTTGGTGGAAAAAGTCAATAAAAATAGCGATAATTTACTGGCCGAAACCCTACTACAAATGCTCGGCGGTGTCTCAGGATTGCAAGAAACTTTAACAAAACTGGGAATTGAGGGCGATAGTTATAAAATCGGCGATGGTTCGGGGCTATCACGACAAAACCTAATTAAACCAAAGACTTTAGGCGAAATCTTACAAATAATGGCAGAAAATACTGATTATCGGCGTTCTTTAGCTATTGGCGGCATTGATGGCACTTTAACCAATAGATTTCGCCAGACTCCCCTAGAAGGACGATTACAGGCAAAAACCGGGACATTAACCGGGGTTATCGCCCTCGCCGGTTATCTAGAAACCGCCGACAAGCAACCCCTCATCTTTAGCATAACCGTAAATAACAGCGATAAACCCGCCACTACCCTCAGAAACGGCATCGATGAGGTGATTTTGCTCCTAGGACAGCTAAAACGCTGTTAATCTTTGGGAGATAGGGAGATAGGGAGATAGGGATTTAGGGAAATTTCAGCTAAATTCCCCCACTACCCAATTCATAATTCATAATTCATAATTCATAATTCCCACTCCCCCAACCCGCAACTAATTCGATCGACCGACCAATTTAATCACAGAAGACTGTATACTTTTGTAAAAATTGCTTCTAGCTGACCTGTAGATTAATCGACGGAGTTATTGATATATGTATATAGTTCAGGTTGCCTCTGAGTGCGCCCCGGTGATTAAAGCTGGGGGATTGGGGGATGTGGTCTATGGATTGAGTCGAGAATTGGAAATTCGCGGTCATTGCGTGGAGCTAATCCTGCCCATGTATGATTGTATGCGCTACGACCAAATTTGGGGCTTACACGAGGCTTATCGGGATCTGTGGGTGCCTTGGTTCGGTGGGGCAATTCACTGTAACGTTTTTTGTGGTTGGGTACACGGGCGCTTGTGTTTCTTTATTCAACCCAATTCGGGGGATAATTTCTTTAATCGCGGTACTTACTACGGTTGTAAAGACGATAATATGCGTTTTGCCTTCTTCTGCAAAGCCGCTTTAGAATTTTTGCTCAGAAGTAATAAACGTCCCGATATAATTCATTGTCACGACTGGCAAACCGGTTTAATTCCGCCCTTACTTTTTGAAATTTATAAATATCATGGCATGGGCAATCAGCGCGTTCTCTACACCATCCATAACTTTAAACATCAAGGATTTGCTGGTGCGGAAATTCTCTGGGCAACAGGATTAAATAACGATACTTACTACTTTAGCTATGCCCGACTGCGTGATAACTTCAATCCTTTTGTGATTAATTTTATGAAAGGTGGCATCGTCTTTTCCAACTATTTCAATACCGTCTCACCCCACCATGCTTGGGAAGCACACCACACCGATGTTAGTTACGGTTTAGGTCATACAATTCACCTGCATCAACACAAATTTACCGGCATTCTCAACGGTTTAGATTACAATATCTGGAACCCGGAAGTGGATAAATTTATTGCTGCACCCTACGGTGTTGATAGCTTCTCCGAGAAGGCACGCAATAAGAAGGCACTGCGAGAAAGACTCTGGTTAAGAGATGAAGGAGACAAACCCTTAATTTGTTATGTCGGTCGTTTAGATGACCAAAAAGGCGTACATTTAGTTCACCATGCCATGTATTATGCCTTAGCTCGCGGGGCGCAATTTGTCCTCTTAGGTTCCGCCACCGAATCGTTAATTAATAACTGGTTCTGGCATGAGAAAAATCACCTAAATAATAACCCTGATGTCCATATTGAATTGGGCTTTAATGAGGAATTATCTCACCTCATTTATGCGGGGGCCGATATGATTGTGGTTCCCAGTAATTTTGAACCCTGCGGACTGACACAGGTAATCGGCTTAAAATACGGAACCGTTCCCATCGTCCGGGGAGTTGGTGGTTTAGTTAATACGGTTTTTGATCGCGATTATGATAGCCATCACCAACCGGAAGAACGCAATGGTTTTGTCTTTTTTGATCCCGATAATAATGCCCTCGAATCAGCCATGTCCCGGGCATTGGAATTGTGGTACACTCAACCAGAAGAATTCCAAAAATTAGCAATCCAAGGCATGGAATGCGATTACTCTTGGAACCGCCCCGGGGAAGAATACGTTGCCCTCTATGAAATGATTCGCCACAAATAAACTGTCTTGTCTCTAGCAATTCCCTGGCAGTTGTCAACAGAAATTCGAGGAATAGATTTGTTGAAATTACTGGGGAATTGCTTTAGTTCTGACCGATTCCTAACCCCACCAACAAACTTTTTTAGTAAACCCTACTTAGTAAAGCAGAAATGTTAACTTTGCTTGGTATTCTTGGGTGAGGGGATGACTAAATCCCAAAATCTGAAATATAGCTAACATGGCTTTTCTTGCCCCATCCTGACGATATTTTCTACTTTCTTCCACCACGCTGATCAGTTTATCTAAAGCGGCGGCATAATCTTCTTTTAATGCGAAATTAATCCCAGTAAAAAATATCGGATCGAGGGGATTATTTTCTAGTTTTAACTGTTGAAATTCTAGGAGAGTTTTCCAACCTTTGATAACAGGATTTTCCTCTTTAATAACACTGATTAATCGGTAGGCATCTGACCATTTTTCTAGACGCATGAGAAATTTTACCGCCATAATAACTAATCGCGGTTCGTTGGGATATTTAGGAAAAAGACGATCAAATAATTGTTTAGCTGCGGGCAAATTATCGAGGGCAATCGCTTCTTGTATTTCTGCTAATCCTGCTTCTAATTCCGATTGTAAATCGAGACGGGAAAATAAGTCTCTAATTTGTTCTTCTGGCAAAGCACCGACAAAACAGGGTAACACTTCTCCCTTGCTGACAATTCGCACATCGGGAACTCCTTCCACATCGTATTGTTCGGCTAATTCGGGATTTTTATCTATATCTATTTTGGCTAGGATAAAATTATATTCGCTTGCCAGTTTTTCCAGCATCGGTTTTACCAATTTACAGGGTCCACACCAAAGAGCATAAAAGTCTAAAATCACTGTATTTATATAGGACTTCTCGATCACTTCACTGTCAAAATTTGTCCCATCTACCTCGATAGAATATCCCATCTATTTCTCCTCTAATAACTTATTTTTCAGCTAGTTTTGTCTCACTTACCTCTTTTACCCAAAGGGCTAAT
The DNA here is from genome assembly GCF_000297435.1 of Microcystis sp. T1-4. Lineage (GTDB taxonomy): Bacteria > Cyanobacteriota > Cyanobacteriia > Cyanobacteriales > Microcystaceae > Microcystis. The sequence goes on from NZ_CAIP01000131.1 coordinate 12,022, forward strand.
CCTCCCCCTCGTCCCCGGGCTGCTATCATTGTTTCTGTGATCAGAAAATAGGCAAAAAATGCCTGTTTTTTGATACTTTCCTGATAAAAATTCGCTTCGCTTACCTGGCCATTTCTAATAAAACCAGAATAGAGAGAGCGATTAAATAGGGTTAGGTTGAGCCTGGTGAAATCAAAGGCAAGAAGACGGGTTTTAGGAAAAAACTTAACTGGACCGCTTACAGATAGTTTTACTGCTCCTAAAACTATCTGATTGCTGACGGTTCCAGAGACAAATTCTCCCAGTTCTAAGCTCTCATTTCTTTGGTAAGAGATGGTAATTTTTAACCAGGACGGTAGATAACGACCCTTACCCAAAACAATTCCCGCTCTCTTTTTCGCTTTTTGAGTTCCCGTGATAAAGTATAATCGCCAAGTACCGACTAAAGCCTCAAAAGTCAGATTTTCTTTAGTTTTTTTATTGTTTTTTTCTTTGGTTAAGAGAAATTCTAGCAATTGAGAGACAGGGGGGCGATTATTGTCCTCAAGTATTAGGGGTGAGTCGAGATTTCTAACCATGATTTCAGACAGTGCCAAGATATTTTAACTGAAGCTACCGAACTCGAAAAAGCGAGCGATAAACTGGTTGACCTTTATTATAAGTGGACTTTTCCCTCTCCGTCGCTACGGGGAAAATATTTTCCGCTAACCAGGGGGTTTGATGTTGCCGAACAAAATGGGGATGTGCTTGAAATCTCTCCGTCATTTCCAGGGCGATCGATTCCACATCCGACTGTAAAAAAACCCAGCCTCCAGCTACCATATACTTAGCCAAAGCTATGACTAATTCTGGCTGCACAACTCGACGCTTACTGTGACGCTGTTTAAACCAAGGATCGGGAAATTGAATCGACACCCAAAATAACTTATCTGCGGGCAAAGATTGCAGTAAAATTTCTGGGGCAACATTCATATTGCCAAAAACAAAAGCGAGATTACTTAATCCTAACCTTTCCCGTTCCTGATTCGCTTCAATTACCAAAGGTTGACGAATTTCAATGCCCAAAAAATTAATTTCTGGATATACTTGGGCCATTTGTAACAAAAATTTACCCCGCGCACAACCAATATCAAGATGGAGAGGTTGCGTCATATCCTGATAAACTTGATTCCAATCGGGGGGAGCGATCGGATGGCGATATTTATGACTTAAGGGATTGACGTGCTGACGAACGCGAACTTTAGCCAAAGATATTTTCTCCTCATTTCTCCTCGATCGATCTAGTTTACCGATATTTAGCCCAATTGAATGCGATGAATTTCCGTTTCGCCATTCTCAGCGATCCTCATATCGCTTTACCCACAACCATTTTGAACCATTCTAATCGCTTTCATCTGGTGGAAGTGAGTATTCCCGCTTTAAAAATTGTTTTAGACCATCTCATCACCCTTAACCTTGATTTTCTGCTGATTGCTGGCGATTTAACCCAAGATGGTGAACCAGAAAATCATCGTTGGTTAGCCGATTGTTTAGCCACTTTACCCTTCCCCGTCTATGTGGTGCCGGGTAATCATGATGTTTTGAGTTTAACCGCGACGGAAAACCAGATCGGTTTAGGAGATTTTCCCTTTTATTATCAACAATTTGGTTACAGCCATCCCGAACAAATATACTACCAAAAAGAAATTTTACCCGGAGTGCAATTAATCGGTCTTAATTCTAATCAATTCGATGAGCAAGGTGGACAAATTGGCAGTTTAGATGCAGAACAATTGCATTGGTTAAAACAGACTTTACCATCGCTAAAAAACGATCTAGTGATGGTGATGATCCATCATAACGTTATCGAGCATTTACCCGGACAAAGCAATCATGAATTAGGTAAACGCTATATGTTGGCTAATGCGGGAGAACTGCTCGATATACTAGAGGAAAACGGCGTAAAATTGTTGATTACTGGCCATCTCCATGTGCAGGATCTGGCTTTTAGTAGAGGTATCTATGAAATTACCACCGGTTCCCTCGTCAGTTATCCCCATCCCTACCGGGTGTTAGAATATTGCGAAAACACGGGAGAATTAGCCATAGAATCTTTTCATCTGCAAAATATACCCGGATGGGAGAATTTACCCGCTATTTCTCGGCAATGGTTAGGCGATCGCTCTTATCCTTTTATGATGCGTTTATTAACCTGCCATCCCCTCAATCTTCCCATGAGTCTAGCGGAGGAATTAGCCCCAAAATTACGCAATTTTTGGGCAGATGTGGCCCAAGGTGACACAATCTTCGATTTTAGCGATTTTCCCCCCCTAGTACGCCGTTATTTCTACGCTTTCAGTGCCATCGATCCCCTCGGTAATCCTCATTTTATCGACAATCAAGCTGTAATTAGTTTCAAGCATCAGTTCAGTTATCAGCGCTCAAACTTGCTGGTAGAGATGAGAGAATAGCTGCAACCAATAATTAACTATAGCTATAGTTATGGTACGCGGCCGCTATCTTGGCAGAAAATATCAAAAAAAATCAATGGAAGCACTTAAAAAGGAATTAAAAAAAATCGGTTCTCTTGCCCTCTTTTTTTTCTTGGCTTTCGGTTATATTCTTCTGATCATGAAATTATTTCTGGAAGAGTATTCGATTACCACCTACGTTTTGGGTAAAGCGATCTTAGGAGCGATCCTTGCGGCAAAAACCGTGGCCATTCTCGACGCAGCCATGAAGCTAGAATGGTTAGAAAATCGTCCCCGTTACGTTAGTGTTCTATATCGAACCTTTGTTTATACCCTAGCAGCACTGATTCTCGGCTCGATCGAGGGTTTTCTGGAAGCTTATCGGGTAACGCGGGTGATTTCGGAGGCAATGGCCAAATTTTGGCAAAGGGAAAGTTTCTCTCAAATCCTTGCGGTTACTCTCTGTCTAGCAGTGGTTTTTTGTCTCCACAATCTCTGGCAAGAAATCGATCGCTATTGGGGTAAAGGCAAATTGAGAAAATTTTTTCTCGATCGCTCCTAGAGTAGAGCAGTTATCTTAATAGTGAAGTTTTCCTTTTGGGGAGTCGGGAGATAGGATTTAGAGAGATGGGGATTTAGGGAAATTTCAGCTAAATTCCCCACTACCCCCACACCCCACGAAAAACTTGTTCAGCAAACCCTATTTAAGAAGTATGTGCGATCGCCCTATCTTTCGCGGGCAACCCCTGCTAGGATAAAATACGGGTGAAAAATTGCTAATCCAAGGAGTACAGACGTGATTGAACCTTTAGTGCTAGGGATTGTCCTAGGCTTAATTCCCATTACCCTAGCGGGTTTGTTCGTTGCCGCCTATTTACAGTACAAACGGGGCAATCAATTCGGCTTAGACTAAATCTATCACGCCAATCCCCCGAATTGAGACAATCTCCCGTCAAGCTAGGCACTAGACGGGAGATTTTCAACAGGACAGATTTACCCCTTAACAGATTGTGACTGCCGGCGTTGCCATCCCTGCAAAATTCATCTGTCTTGGGAGAGCGCTCGCCAAAAAACCAAAGGCTACACGGCTGTTAAACTAGGAAAACGAATGACGGTTTCCGTATATTCGGGAACCCATCCGGCGGTACTGGTGAAGTAACGCACTGCTTTAACTCGTTTACTGGCAGTGAGGTGAAACCAGTGTTCGCTATGGGCGGGAACATTGATATATTCTTGAGGTTGAATAGTTAATTCCCCCTGAGAACCATCGGGAAAAACAAAGCCAAAAACCCCCTCCCCATCAATGATATAACGCACCTCATCGTCAGCGTGGGTGTGACAGCGCTCGAATTTGGCCAGTAAAGTGTCGAGATTGGCAAGGTCGGGGTGTAAAACGATTAAATCTCTGGATTGATAACCCGCTTCTTGCTTTAGTTGCTCAAAATAACCGTCTAAGCTGGTTAAAACTATTTCTTTTTCCTCGTCAGTCAGAGAAGCTTGCTTAAGTAGCTGACGGGTGGCTTCGTTTTCGATCGGCCAATAGTTTAAAGTAACATTTAATTTGGCCAATTCCAGACTAATATCGGCTAACTGGGTATAGGTTGTCCCATTCTCTAAGCGTAGTATCGCCATTAGTGATCATCCTCAAGATTACTTTTTCCATTTTAAAGTTTTCCAGAGAGAAGCCGCTCGATTTTTTGCCCCTCGATCTCTTGCCAGTTCCTAGGATTTTCTGCTCAAAAATGCTATTATGGTCTATATATGGGGAATTAGCTCAGTTGGTAGAGCGCTGCGATCGCACCGCAGAGGTCAGGGATTCGAGTTCCCTATTCTCCATTTGCCAGAGATATTAACCAGAAAGCAACTAGAAAATACCTTTTAATTCCTTCTCATGATTATAAATCCAATCAAAAATATCTTGGATTAATTTTCTACCATCTCGCTGAGGCTGCCATCCAGTTACAGAACTGATTTTGCGAGAATCAGTGATAAAAATTGGCATATCTCCGGTGCGATTTTCGGGAATTGCCTCAATTATTATACTATTGGCCGTGATTTCCTCACATAGTTTTGTGGTTTCATAAAGGGACAAGGAAAAATCTTGCCCACCCCCCACATTAAAAGTCTGCCCTTTGAATTGTTCTAAATTAGCAATCTGAATATCGATTAAATCGAGTAAATCAGCTACATGAAGAAAATCTCTAACCTGTTTCCCCGTACCCCCATAACCGATATATTTTAAGGACTTCTGAAAGTAATGATTAGCCACCCAAAGGGCAAAAACTCCCTGATCAACTTTTCCCCTCTGCCAAGGACCGGTTAAAACTCCACAACGATTAATTAAAGTTCTTAATCCTTAGGCATCCCCATATTCATTAATAATCAGTTCCGATGCTAACTTAGTGGAACCGTAGAGAGAACGGGGCAAATCTAAGGGAAATTGTTCACTGATACCAAAAGCAGAAACCCCAGGTAAATCTTGCTGTTCAGATAACTGAAAACGAGTATCTGTTTCTGTATAGTTTAATTGATTAAGATAGGCAATGGGATAAACTCTGCTAGTGGAGAGAAAAATAAAATCTGCTTGGGTTTGTCTAGCTAATTCTAAACAGTTAATCGTTCCAATTAAGTTAGTTTGCAAAACATAGCCAGGGGAATTATAACCAGCTAAAACGGAAGGTTCTGCCGAACATTCTAGGATTAAATCCACTGGCAAAGCGGCTGCTTCTAAGTCTTCCGCATTTCTGACATCTCCATGAACAAATTCAATTCCTGCTTGTTTGAGACGGGGAATATTTAATTCAGAACCGCGACGTTTTAAGTTATCTAAGGCGATAATTTTCCAATCAGGATAACGTTGGGCTAATCCCAAACCTAAGGAACTACCCACAAAACCCGCACCACCAGTAATTAACACTTGCCTAGTCATCAAAAATACTCCTCTAGATGATAATTATCAAACAACTTGATTCTTTTTCTGTTTGCGCTTATAGTCGCATCGAGAAAGGTGTTTTTCTAACCAGATAGAGAGAACTATAAATAAATAACGGCTACCCATTTCCTTGAGTTTTAACTTGGAAATCCCCGTGGTACGATTGCGCCAAGTGATGGGAATTGTCGTGTAGGAATATCCTCGCACGATTGCTTTTAAGGGCATCTCTACTGTTAAATTAAAATGGTGAGATAGTAGAGGTGAGATTCCTTCGATAACCTCCTTACGATAGATTTTAAAGGCGTTAGTGGTATCATTAAATTTTAGCCCAAATAAAACTTGAATGAAGAGATTAGCCAAACGATTAACAATTAACTTGTGTATGGGATAATCAATAACTTTTCCTCCCTTGATAAAACGAGAACCAAAAACGCAATCGTAGCCTTCTTGCAGTTTATAATAATAGTCCACCATGTTATCGGGAGAGTCGGAATTATCGGCCATTACTACTGCCACTGCATCGCCGCTAAAATTTTCTAATCCACAGCGCACCGCAAACCCAAAACCGTTGGGATAATAGTTATTGATGTAGCGAATCCGAGGATTTTCTTGGTTGATTTTTTGCAGAACTGCTTCGGTGTTATCTTTGCTATTGTCATTAACCACTAGGATTTCATAATCAATTTTATCCTCTTCTAAACGTTCAGATATTAAGTGAGTTGTGCTTTCGATGCAATCTTCTTCGTTGTAAGCAGGGATAATTATTGATAGGGTTTTTACTGCATAGTTATCCCTTGATTGACGTGGGTGAGAGTAACCGTCCATCTCGAAAGCTGGTGCTAATCCTTCGGGATAGTACATTTCTGTCTCATTAGTCTTATTCTTGGGTTTAAAAATTAGGCTATCACTGGCAACATAGTTAATACTAGCTCCCACTAAAACCCCAATCATTGTGTTAACTCCGGGGCTAATTCCTAACCAGTTTAAGAAGGGAAATATCAAAAAAACTCGCAGTAAAACTGCTAAACCTGCCGAGAGATGATAGAGAGGCAGTTGTATCAAAATTACATCTCTAATTGTCCAATCTCCCCCAGTCCACACCCAGATTCTATAGATAAAAAAACTAGCAATTAAAGATATTTCTATCGAAATAACATTAGCAATATTTTTCAGAAATGGGGTATTAAATCCCAAGTCGTCAATGAACCAATAAATTAAGAATAAGTTGATTAGAAATGCCACTCCCCCAGCAATGAGAAATCGGAAAATTTTATTGTTGTAGATTTTAATTAACATAATAGTATCTTAAATATGCTCTGGTTTAGTTTTTTTGGGTCAATACTGCTCTTAATAACCTCATTGTGAACCAGCAGAACCGGTTACTAGAACTATCGCCATAACTATATCCTGAATTTTTTGCCTAGTTGTTCAGAAATTTCCCAAGTTGAGAAAACTTTCCCCGACTTTACTAGATAGGTTCGCCTTTGTCAATTAAACAGGAGGAGATTCCCTTAACTGCGGCAATTCCCTCAAAAATTATCGTCTTATCCACTAGGGGTGATTTAATCGCCTTTTCTTGCCAGTAATCCCTAATTAAGTCCCCATCTCCCCCTGTTAAAATTATCCTGCTCTCTGGATATAAATTTAACCATTCCAGACTGAATTTTTCTATTCCCGCCAAAATTGTATAAATTATCCCACTTCTTATCCCTTCTGCTGTTTCTTTTGCCCACATCTGCGGTAATCTTTCCGATAAGGACACCTCTGGTAAGGCTGCCGTCCGTTCCCTTAAACTGGCTAATTGCACCTTTAACCCGGGTAAAATTGCCCCCCCCACTAGCTTTTTATCCCTATCCACTCCCGTAAAAGTTAAAGCTGTTCCCGCATCGATGACTAAACAGGGAAATCCGTATTTTTTTCCCGCACCTAAGACAGCTAAAGCTCGATCGATGCCGAATGTTGGATATAAATCCAGTAAAGGAATATCTTTTAAAGTAATTATCCGTAAATTGCCATAATTTGCCCATAATTCTCTTTGGTTAGGAACCACGGAGGCGACCATCAATTCACAGTTGCATTTATTTGTCAAGAGTTTAGGGAAAATTTGTTGCAAAAATTCATCCCTTAGGGGTTCTCTCAGGTGGGGACTATCGAGACAAGCTAACAGGGTTTGACCGCGGAAATACCCCCAATGTAGCCGAGAATTGCCGATCATCAAACCGATCCAGTCAGTATCTTGCTCAGTCATTTAGTTAGTTAGTGGAAAGTGGGAAGTGGGGAGTGGGAAGTGGGGAAGTGGGGTGATGGGGAGAATAAATAAAAATAATCTCCTGACGACCGGCTCCTGACTCCTGACTACTGAGTCCTGTTGATCAAAGTAATTACCGTCACTTCGGGGGGACAAAAAAGACGACCGGGAAAATAGGTTCCTAAGCCTCGATTCACATATAATTGATTTTCCCCGACTCGATGAAATCCCTCGGACCATTGCCAGTATCGGACTACTCTGCTAAACTGCCGGTGAAGGGGAACCCATTGACGATATGGTTCAGGCAGCGATCGCCTAAGTTGCTCTAAAACTATCGGTAGGGAACCCATACCGGGGATAGTCACTTGGCCTCCGTGGGTATGACCGGATAACTGCAAATCCACGCGCCAATCCCTTAAAACCATGGCTGTATCGGGATTGTGGGAAAGGACAAGTCTGGGTATATCGGGAGCAATTTGCTCGAGGATTTGCGGTAAAAACTCTCCAGACCAATAATCGGCCAATCCGACGATGGGAAAATTTTCGCCGTAGGGTGTGACGATTTCATTCCAGAGTACCCGAATTCCCACGCTAGTTAGGGCTGATCTGACGGTTTCCCTTGCTTGCGGAAGATAACTGTCATGATTTCCTAAACAAGCATAAATACCCCCTTGACTTTTGAGAGCTTTTATGCTCTCGACTAGGGCAAAAATTGGCCCGGGACTATAGGTAATAAAGTCCCCCGTCAGGAAGATGAGATCGGGTTTTTCCTGATTAGTAATGGCGATCGCTTCTTGTAGGAGAGCTACAGGCAAATGCTGTGCATCGCAGTGCAGATCTGACCACTGCACCAACTTGATCCCTTGCAGATGTGCCGGTAAGCCAGCAATTGCGATCGTTAATCTTTCTACCTGTAAGGATTCTAGCCAAAAGGGTCGCATCGGTGAGCCGTTGTCGGTGAGTATGTCAACAGTCTATCAATTATTCCCCGATGGGGTTGTTGGGGGATGCTTCCGCAAACATCCCTCTTTTGACCATTAGCCTAGAAATTTACTGATAATTCTTTCCATAGCGGCCTCGACGTTGGCACGAGTATTAAAAGCTGACAGCCGGAAATAACCCTCTCCGGCGGCCCCAAAGCCGGATCCAGGAGTTCCCACCACATTACAGGTATGTAGCAGTTTATCGAAGAAATCCCAACTCGATAGACCCTGGGGCGTTTTTACCCAAACGTAGGGCGCATTTACGCCACCATGGACTTCTAAACCGGCGGCGGTTAATTTTTCTCGGATAATTGTTGCATTTTGTAAATAAAACTTGACAAGTTCTTCTACTTGTGCTTTTCCTTCCGGAGAATAAACCGCCTCGGCCCCCCGTTGAACAATATAGGAAACGCCGTTAAATTTGGTCGATTGCCGACGATTCCACAGTTTCCAGAGTTGCACATCCGTCCCGTCGGCCGCTTTGGCCATCAGACTTTGGGGAACCACGGTTAAAGCGCAACGGGTCCCGGTAAAACCGGCATTTTTAGAAAAAGAGCGAAATTCGATCGCACATTGCCGCGCCCCCTCGATTTCATAGATAGAGTGGGGTAAACTGGCATCGGTGATAAAGGCCTCGTAGGCTGCATCAAAAAAGATAATCGATCCGTTGGCCCTAGCATAATTAACCCAAGCTGTCAAGTGTTCTTTGGTAGCCGTGGCCCCGGTGGGATTGTTGGGAAAACAGAGATAGATTAAATCGACTTTTTCCGCCGGAATCTGGGCAGTAAAGTTATTTTCGGCGGTAATTGGCAGATAAATCAAGCCCTCGTATTCGCCGCGTTCGTTGACCTCTCCCGTGTGTCCGGCCATAACGTTAGTATCGACGTAAACGGGATATACTGGGTCTGTCACAGCGATCGAGTTATTATCTCCAAAAATATCGAGAATATTGCCCGTATCGCACTTAGAACCGTCGGAAATAAAGATTTCATCGGCACTTATCTCACAACCGCGAGCCTGAAAATCATGGACGGCGATTTTCTCCCTTAACCAAGCATAACCCTGTTCGGGCCCGTAACCCTTAAAGCTAGAGCGATCGCCCATTTCCTCCACCGCTTTGATCATTGCCTCACGACAAGCTAGGGGCAAAGGTTCGGTGACATCGCCAATCCCCAGACGGATAATATTAGCATCGGGATTGGCTGCCGCAAAAGCTTGGACTCGTCGGGCAATTTCCGGGAAAAGATAACCCGCTTTTAGTTTTAAGTAATTACTGTTAATGGTTGCCATAATTATTCTCGTTTCAGTCGCAACCTTTAATTTTATAACAGTCAGTCATCAGCCGTCAGTTTCGATCGCCCCCCTGCACGCAGTAGGATTGGGTGTAGGCGGTTGTCTTTCGATATACAATCAGAGAAAAACCTCTTAATAACTGACATTAGTATGGGTGAATCAAAACGTCGTCAATCGGCCCTGGGTGATAAGTATGGACAGGAAGAAAATATCCTGCCTTGGCTACCGATTACCAAAAGTCAAGCATCCCAAGCTTACAAGTTAACCACTAGGGGTGCCTGGATTGGTATAGGAGTTTTAGCCGGGGTTTGGCTAGTTATTCGTTTTGTCGGGCCGGCCTTCGGTTGGTGGGATGTCCAATAACCGCTTAAGGCTGCCTCAGTTATCAGTTATCAGTTATCAGTTATCAGTAAAAAACTCCCCACCAAAAAATTAATTTTATTGGTTTGCCAAGATCTGGTCATCGATCGCCAAGTCTATTTCTTGCCGATCGCGACCGGCAGCGAGATAATCATTCTGGAAGGAGTCTGTTAAACCACTGACGAGATCATATTCAGGCTGCCAGTTTAACTCCCGGGTAGCTTTATTGATATCAGCGTAAAAATGTTGAACCCGCAGGGGGAAAGGTTTCTTTTTGCCGAAGTCAAATTTTTTGGGGTTATAGTTAACAATCTCGATTTCCTCGGCATTTTTCCCCATGGCTGCTGCGCAAGCTTTCGCTAAACCGTTAAAAGTTACATAGCGATCGCCAGAAATATTATACACTTGACCGATAGCCTGAGAATTACCCAATACTGCGGCCATGGCTCGGGCCAGATCGACAACGTGACCAAATTGGGTAAAATGTTCCCCATGACTGGGTATAGGAATAGGACGATTACGAACCAAACGGTCAAAAAACCAAGCTTCTAGGTCATTATAGTTGCCCGGTCCGTAGATATAAACCGGACGGATGGAAGTCCAGGGTAAACCCATCTCGCTTAAGTAGTTTTCTGTCTCGTGTTTTCCCTTGTGGCGACTTTTGGGATCTAGTTTATCCCCTTCTTTATGGGGCATTTGGTCCGATTTTAGATAAACCCCCGCCGAGCTAACATAGACAAAATGCCCGATTCTGTCGCCAAAAATCTCGACGAGGGGCTGAGTATCCCTTAATTCTCTGCCATTATTATCGAAAATTGCCTCAAAACTCTCATTTTTAAGCTTTTCTTTCAGTTGCGCTGGGTCAGTGCGATCGCCATGTATCTGTCGTACTCCAGCAACCGGAGCGGGTTTATTGCCACGATTGAATAATACTACCTCATGACCCTGTTCTACTAACACTTTAGTCAGAGAAACGCCGATAAATCGGGTTCCACCCATAATTAAAATTTTCATAGTCGCCATTGTCAATATCAAGGTTATATTATCCCTCGATCGGTGCGGTTTGTGGCTTGTTAGTTGTTGGGTTTTGGGGGCTATAAGTAGGTAGGCGTTAAAAATTATCAGATGCCCCCCTTATTAAG
>NZ_CAIP01000130.1 GCF_000297435.1 Microcystis sp. T1-4
AAACAGTAATCAGTAATCAGTAAACAGTGAAAAGAAAGTAGGAAACTGCCATTTAATACTGCTTGCTTAATACATAAGTACCTAAGCAAAATTAATTACACATCCAAACCGTCAGCAGTTACTCCGTCAGCTTTTTGCTGTGATCAGTAAACAGTGAACTAAAAACTCAAATCTGATCCCGTCTCCCGTCTCCTGTCTCCTGTCTCCTGTCTCCTGTCTCGACTGGGAAATTAATTTTGCATGACTACTTACTGCTCACTTAATACTCAAAACTGATAACTGATAACTGATAACTGATAACTGATTATGTTTTGGCGCATTATACTACTTACTTTTCTGATTCCATCGGTCTATGGGGTGTTTGGCTGGTCGATCGCCCATGAGCGTTTATCATGGAGTGATTGGTTAGTTGTCCGCGGTGATGAAATGAATTGGACTCTCACTAGCGAATGGCTAGAAATCATCATCTATACCCTAGCGGTGGGGGTTATCCTCTCAATTGCCCTAGGATTAACTTTGTTTAGTCACTTAATGCCGCTATTTTTCCGCAGTTGGTTTAAAAACGATATTAGCGCTGTATTATCAATTCTCGGCTGGTCTTTGGCGGTAGTCTTTATCTTCCACAAGTGGGCGGTATTTAGTCGAGTGTTAATCCTATTAGCTGCTACTATCCTCGGTCGTCTAGAACTTCAGGAAGCAGGTTACAATAGGTGGCAAGTTTTCCTGATGATCACCATCCTCTGCTTAGGTAGTTTTGGCTTGGGCATTTGGGCTTATAATCTTTGGGGTCAAGAATTTCATCGAGTTACTACTGATTAATCTTATCTGGTGCGTGGGGTGCGGATTACTAATTTTGGTTTTTCATGCCAAGGTTATCGCCGCCAACACGCACCCTACAAAATTGCTTATCTCTAATTGTTAAAAAGTATGCCAAAAAAAAATAACGATACGCTCAAACGAGTCTTAATTGTTTCCTCTGGTTTAGTATTTCTGGCTTTAATGGTGGTGCCAACTTTAGGTTTACTGAAAAATAATAATTCTAATTCTACCCAAGGCAGTCAACCAGGGCAAGAGGCAACTATTCCTCCCGAAAAATTAGCAGCAATGGTCAAAGGTTACGAGAAAATTCTCGAACGTGAACCGGATAACCCCACTGCTTTGCAAGGACTGGCGGAAGCTCGCCTACAGTTAAAAGATTTTATCGGAGCCAGAGAACCTTTAGAAAAGTTATATCAAAAATATCCCGACAATCTGGAAGTTATGCTGGTTCTTTATGGAACAAGATTACAAACTCAAGACGTTTCTGGGGCGAAAAGTCTCCTAGAAAAATTAGTCAAAGACTATCCCCAAGAACCAAAATTTAAAGAAGAATTAACTCGCTTAAATCAAGCGATTGCGGCAGCTTCCCAACAGCAAACCCCAGAACCTAAAAAGTAATGAAAAAAGAATTAATTATCGAAGCTGGGGGAACTAAAAGACAATATCGAGAATTTTTTATTTCTTGACTTGGCGCAATTATCGGCATTGCTTGGGCATTACTGCGGCGTTTCTTCGGTAAATTAGCCCGTTTGCCTAGGGATGGCGCTGCCCCAATAAGCTAGGACGCATTCTAAACGCCTATCCTTAGATTAGCTGAATCTCCCCCGCCCCCCCAACCCCCCCGACATCGGGGGGATTCTTGCCTCTTGCAAGAGTGCCTCATCTCAACAAGCAATTTAAATTTGCGGGCAGCGGCTCTCCCAGCTTTGGTGGGTAAAATGTATTCTAAGATACATTTCTCAAGAGCGAGGGGGTGGAACGAACCACAAAGACACAAAGGACACAAAGATCGATCGATCCTATGTCAATTAAACTTATCACACAGAACCTAGAAGAGCCGGGCAGCCTATCATCTAACCCTGACATTAGCTCACTTTGTTAGATAAGAACTTTTTTAAGAATTATGATCGGCCTATAATAGTAACTGTAGTCACCCCTATCCTTTAGGGATAATTCTTGGTTTAGGGTTGATGTCCTTCAGCGCAAGCGAGATAGGTTATGAAAATTAGCGAACTAGAAAACTACTTAGCTCAGGTTAAGTCAGAGATTGGTGACATCGATATCGTCTATCAATGTCGCAACCAGCACTATAGTTGGTTGGACAAAATTAGAAGCCATCAACTGAAAGTGTTAAAAAATACCGCCGACACTAAATTATTGATTTCTCTGCAATAGCCATTTTCTCTTGCTAGATGCCGGCCCTGCAATCCGGTTTATCTAATCTGCTTAACAGTTTATCTTTTCTTCACTGTCGATAGGTTCTTAAACCAGCCGCGTCGCCAAAAGAAAATGATTAAACTGAAAGCAACGGTTAGCATCAACACCCAGACGAATACATAGCCCCAATACCATTCTAATTCGGGCATATTATAGGGGGATTTATCAGTATTAAAGTTCATGCCGTAAATACCGACAATGAAGGTGAGAGGGATAAAAATCGTCGAGATTACCGTTAAAGTTTTCATAATCTCGTTCATTTTATTACTCACGGAAGACAAGTAAAAATCCATTAAACCATTGGCAAATTCCCGGTAATTTTCGATAACATCGAGGATTTGTACCACATGGTCATAACAGTCCCTTAGATAGGGTTTAATCGTTGTATCGATGACAATGTACTCATCGCGTAAAAGGGCATTGAGGGTGTCTCTTTGCGGCCAAATTGCCCGTCGCAGGGAGAGTAATTCCTGACGTAGTTGGTAAATTTTTGATAAAGTCTGTTCCGTGGGACTGGCTAAAATTTCGTTTTCTAGCTCCTCGATTCTTTCTCCGTAGGACTCTAAAACGGGAAAATAACCGTCAATAATGGCATCCCAAATCGAGTAGGCTAAATAACCCGATTTTTGCTGCCGGATGGAACCTTTATTTAAACGGATTCTTTCCCTAACTCCCTCTAAAGAATCGTATTGTCCTTCTTCCTGCACGGTTAAAACATAATTCTTGCCGACGATTAAACTGATTTGTTCTAGCAAAAAACCCTGATGATCGATCAGGATGGCCATTGGCACTATAATTAAAATATAATTCTCGCATTCTTCTACTTTTGGTCTTTGGGGAATACTGACTATATCCTCCAGGGTTAGGGGATGTAAATGAAAAATTTCTCCCAACTCTTGCAGTTTATCTTCATTACCCAAACCGACGATATCAACCCAAGAGATGGAATCATTGGATAAATATTTAAGACAGTCTTGAGGTAAGAGATTATTAACTATAGTGGCTTGTTGAGAGTTATAATTAATTAAAGATATCTCGGTAGCAACGGCATTTTCATCGATGGTGATTAACCCCGGCATCGTCCCGGGTTGGTTATAGTGATAATCATAAAGGTGGGGTTTTGTCTCGGAGGATTTTCGCCCTTTTTTATACCTAGTTAATCTTTTGTTATTGCTCATAGTCGAGATCGATCGCTGTTGGCCTTTTCTTAGCATTGATCACTCAAAGATTCCTCAATTTTTAGCTAACTTTAAGATTGTCCAAGATTGTTAAAAAACGAAGATTAAACGTAAATGCCAATTATTAGCCGTTTCCCTCTCTATTTCGATGCGACGGATAAACTCGCGAAAATAAAAACGGCGCTCGATTTCCGATAAATCTCGCCAAAATTGCGGAAAAGCAACGGCACGAGCGATAATAGTCAGGTTATCGGGGGGTAATTGGTCTAAACGTCCTTGAATCTGCGCGATCTCGTTTTTCAGTTTATAGGCCCGTAGATTAGCCGTTTCTCGATCTAAAATTCCCGCCGCTTCTAGGGAGGACAATTGCGACAAAATATCGTTTTTTTGCCCTATTTCCTCGCTCATTCCCCGTTTGATCGCCTCTAAATCCGGTAAAGCTATCTGAGCGATCGTCGGTGGTAGGTCTTGACAAATGCGCTCGATTGTGCTATCTAGAATTTTCTCATAAGCGATCGCTGAACATTTTTTCGTCCGGGGACATTGCAAAGGTCGCAAATAGAGGTATTCTAGGCCCTTTCCTCGCGCCGTCACTTTGGTAATCGTCATCCCCGATTGACATTGACTACAGACGACTAAACCCGCTAAGGAACGCGGCGCGCTGGCACTGCGGGGGGGTAATTTGCGATTATTTCTCAAGATGCGATCGATCTGGGCTGCTTCTTCCCGGGAGATAATCGGGGTGTGGGTATCGGGGATAATATCTTGACCGAGATAGCACAAATCACCGCGATAAACGGGATTAGTCAGCCATTTATGGGCAGTAGCTACCGATATCTTTTTACCGTAGCGTTTTTCTAGATAGCGCACCGTGGAACGCAGGGAAGCGGAAATCAAAAAGCGATCAAAAAAGTCTTTGACTACCGGCGCGGTACTGCGATCGAGTATATAACGCTCCTTGCCACGACGATAACCGTAGGGAGCTTTTCCGGGGGGAGGCAAAGCTTGCAGACGATTGTGAGCGTGACCTGCTTTTAAACGATTACTTAGTTCGTTTTTTGATATTTCTTGCAGAATCTTGGCAAAATTCAGCTTATAATCTGGGTCTTCTAGGACAATTATATCTATGTCGAGGGCTTCTAAGGATTGTAAAATTTTGCTAACTTCCGTGCCATTGTCTCCCAATTCTGCTAGGCGACGCAGGATCAGCAGTCGGGGGGGAGTTCCTTGACAATCGCGCAGCAGTTGCTGCCGTTGTGATCGATCGCCAAAATCCTGATACACTTGTTCGGGAGAATAGGCCCAAATCGAGCTATCGGGGGGACTATCGAGGAGGGGATTGGTATAGGTGTAGGCGATAATTTTCATGGGATTAAGGGTGGAAAATCACGATCAGCACTCCTGAAAAGGCCTTGATTTTTATCAATTAGCCTCTCCACTTCCAAGCGCTTATGAGCAGGAATCCCAGGATTGGAAGCTAAAATGATCATCGTCTTAACTCCGGTTTATTTGATTAATTCCACCCCATCTTTGCCGTCAATCTCCTGTAGATAAACTCTTACCTGTTCCTCGGCTGCGGTGGGGAGTTTTTTGCCGGTAAAATCCGGGTGAATTGGTAATTCCCGATGACCACGATCAACGAGGACTAATAAGCGGATTTTTTGCGGTCTGCCATACTCAATAATAGCATTAAAAGCGGCGCGGATCGTGCGGCCTTTATAGATAACATCATCAACTAAAATCACGGTTTTACCCGTGACATCTAGGGGCATTTTGGTTTTAGCAGGAGTGCGGGTTTTAATGCGATCAAGATCATCGCGATAGAAGGTAATATCGATCGCTCCCACGGGAACTTTTACCCCTTCTAGGCTCTCAATTTGACTAGCAATTAAATTAGCTAAAGGCACTCCTCGCGTGTAGATACCGATCAAAATCAAGTTATTTAAATCGCCACTTTTTTCGATAACTTCGGAAGCTAAACGGGTAATGGTGCGACGAATTTCGTCAGCCGAGAGAATTTCAATTAACTGTGGGCGCATAATTTTCAAAGACAAGGGGGGATAGGGAAATTTTGACGGCAATGGACTTTTTTTTTCTTTTTCTTTTTTCTTTTAAAACCATCTTCCCACTAAGGAATATAATTATTTTCACTTACCTATTTTAACTTGATCGCTCATGAGTGATGAATTATTGCAAAAATCTGCCCTAGAATTAGCCCAACTGATTCGCACTAAACAAATCTCCCCCCTAGAATTAACCCATTTATACCTTGACAGAATTGAGAAATTTGACAGTCAAATCGGTAGTTTTGTCCATGTCGCCGGGGAAAGCGCCCTAGCAACTGCGAGCGCCCAAACGGAACAATTAAGTCAAATCACCGCTACTGCCGAATTACCGACTTTTTTTGGAGTTCCCACCGCCATTAAGGACTTAAATGCCGTCGCTGGAATGCCGGTTAGTTACGGAGTCGCCGCTTTACAGGGAAATATCGCCCAATACGACGAAGGAATCGTCGCCAGAATGAAAATGGCGGGTTTTATCCTTCTGGGCAAAACTGCCACTTCCCAGCTAGGTTCCTTTCCCTACACCGAAAATCCGGGTTTTTTGCCGACTCGTAACCCCTTCAACCGCGATTATACCGCAGGAGGTTCCAGTGGCGGCGCGGCGGCGGCGGTAGCGGCGGGTTTCTGCCCGATTGCCCAGGGTTCCGACGGTGGTGGGTCTATTCGTACTCCGGCGGGTTGTTGCGGTTTGGTGGGGATAAAACCCAGTCGTGGGCGCGTTTCCTATGCCCCGGTGGGGGAATTTCAAAGCGGTATCGCCACTAACGGCACTCTTTCTAAGACGGTGGCAGATGGGGCGGCGCTGCTTACCGTGATTTCGGGCTATACGACGGGCGATCCCTACTGGCTACCCGATCCGCCCTTTTCTTTCCTAGAAGCCACTCAGAGAGGCGTAAAACCCCTGAGAATCGCTTTTTCTACTTCCATATCCCCCTTCGGCGAGGCGGCTGCCGTCTATAAAAATGCTGTGATCGAGACGGCTAAAATTTTAGAGGGTATGGGGCATCATTTAACGGAGTATTCTCCCGATTTACAGGCTTTAATCGCTCCTTTTCGGCGTATTTGGCAAGCGGGGACGGCAGCGACGGGAATTCCGAAGGAGTTATTAAGTCCCCTTAACCAATGGTTATTAGAGAATTCTGGCAGCGCGGGGGAATACCTGCAAGCGGTGCGGCAGATGCACGTTATTTCGCGGCAAATTGTGGCGATGTTTGATAATTTTGATGTCTTACTTTTGCCCATTTTCCTACATCAACCCCCCGGAATTGCTGAGTGGGAAAATTTACCACCGGAAGAAGCGGTTAATAAGATGATTGCTTGGATTGCCCCTTCCCCCATTGCTAATGCGAGTGGTTTACCCGCGATTGCTTTACCCACAGGGGTTGATAGTCAGGGTTTACCCGTGGGAATTCAGTTAGTGGGCAAACCTGCTGATGAAATCACTTTGTTAGGTTTATCGGCACAATTAGAGGCAGCTAATCCTTTCGGTTTGAGGGCTAATTTTAACTAGCAATACTTTCGGTAAATTGGGGAATAGAAGCGATAAGTTTACGCGTGTAATCACTTTGGGGAGAGTTAATAATTTGGTTAGCTGTACCCATTTCCTCAATTTTACCTTTATTCATCACCATAATCCGATCGCTCATAAATCTGACAACACTTAAATCGTGGGAAATAAAGATATAAGTGAGATTAAATTCCTGCTGTAATTCTTTGAGTAAATTTAAGACTCCCGCTTGCACGGAAACATCTAAAGCAGAGACAGATTCATCACAGATAATAAACTGAGGATTTAAGGCTAAAGCGCGAGCAATACACACCCTTTGTCGTTGTCCTCCCGATAATTGATGGGGATAGCGATCGAACCAAGTAGGATCAAGTTTAACTCGTTCTAATAAATATTCTACTCGTTGCCGTCGCTTTTGGGAATTGCCGCCGGTATGATGAATAACCATCGGTTCTAAAATTGCTTTACCAATGGATAAACGGGGATTCAGGGAGTTGTAGGGATTCTGAAAAACTATCTGTAATTCCCGTCTCAGTAGTCTTAATTTTGGATCGCTGGGGTTTAATTTAGCGAGATTTTCTCCTCGGAAATAGATATTTCCAGAAGTAGCAGGAATTAAGCGCAGAATTGTCCTTGCTAAGGTAGATTTTCCGCAGCCAGACTCACCGACTAAACCGAGGGTTTCCCCCTGTTTAACGGCAAAACTGACGTGATCTACGGCATTAAAAAAGGTCTTTACTTGCCCGAAAACTCCCTTAACTGGAAATCTAACCGATAAATTTTCTACCGATAAAATATTCTCGTGATCTTGTAACCCTTCGATTCTGCTTTCTTCCTCCTGGAGAGTAATAAACTTAACTGCCGGTGGAGTAATTTCCTGTAATTCAATAATCTTACCTTGAGAGTCTTTTTCCACTCGTAAAAAATCGCTGACGGTGGGCAATTTTTCTGGACGAGAGTTTAAGCGGGGACGACAGGCAAGTAAACCTTTTGTGTAGGGATGTTGGGGATAATTTAATACTTCTTCTTTCGGTCCCTGTTCGACAATTTCTCCTTGATACATCACGACAATTTGATCGGCAATTTCGTTAATAACTCCTAAATCGTGGGAGATAAAAACCATTGACATTTCTCGATCGCTTTTACACAAATCGCGTAATAATCTTAATATTTCTGCTTGGACAGTCACATCCAAAGCGGTGGTTGGTTCATCGGCAATTAATAGGGTAGGATTACAAGAAATCGCCATGGCAATCATTACCCTTTGTAATTGTCCCCCCGATAATTCGTGAGGATAACGCTTGAGAATTGCCTCTTTTTGTTCCTGAATATAAGTTCTAATTTTTTCTCTGACATGACCCTTATTTTCTAAGGGAAAAGTTTCTATATACTTCTCCTCTAACTGTTGATCACTGGGTAATAAGCGCACTTCTTGCAGTAGAGAGATGGCTTGATTTTTTGCCTGTTCAGTGGTGACTTTTTGATGCAGTAAAATTGCTTCGGTAAGTTGAAAACCGATGTTATAGACTGGATTAAGAGAACTCATGGGTTCTTGGAAAATCATCGCCATTTCTCCCCCGCGATAATAACGCAATTCTTCCGGGGGAATAGATAATAAATCTACTGCTTGCATTGACGGACCTTTTGCCGGACGAAAGGAAATTTCTCCCCCGGTAATTTTCCCCGGAGAGGGAACCAGTCCCATGAGTGCAAGGGAGGTGACGGATTTTCCTGAACCCGACTCCCCCACACAACCGAGAACTTGACCTTTCTGCAAGCTAAAACTAATGTTATTAACTGCGACTGTTGTTCTTTTCTGATTAGAAAATTCAACGGTGAGATGGCGAACGTCGAGAACTTTGTTATCCATAGCTCTTTAACTGGTGAAACCTAGCATCATCTTAACCTAAGTTGTCAATTTTAACTATATAGCAGTTATCTTATTGGTCA
>NZ_CAIP01000129.1 GCF_000297435.1 Microcystis sp. T1-4
TATTAACCTAAAACTACACTACGGTGATCCAATGCCCCAGTTTCTGGTCGTTCCAAGTAAATTCGTAGGTCGGGTTGAGGCAACGAAACCCGACATAAATCCTCGGTTGTTGGGTTTCACTATCGTTCAACCCAACCTACAGCTACAATATTACTAGGCGATCGAATGTTCCCGGAAATTCATGAGTCAATCCCCCGTTACCGATTCCCTAGAAATTATCCTGACAAATATCACGGAAAAATTAGTATAGTAAATTCGTAGGTCGGGTTGAGGCAACGAAACCCGACATAAATCCTCTAAATACGGTTATTAAAAGCTGATTATCTATTGCCCCTTTTGCCTTTCCTCATAAGTAGGGTTTGCGGCAAAAAGTACGGGCGAAGCATTCGGATAGAAAATCTCCAGTTTCACCGATAGGTTATTGCCCGAATGCTTCGCCCCTCTGAGTAACGCACAGAAAACGGGTTTCTCCGAGAAACCCGTTTTCTACTCATGTACTCATGCAAAAAGATGTTTTTTCATCAAAAAAAACTCGATCGCATTTAAGTGATCGAGTCCAGAAAAAACAGACTAATTATTAATAGTCGAAGTCACCACCGCCGGCGGGAGGAGCGGATTTTTCTTTTTCCGGTTTATCCACCACAATACACTCGGTAGTTAAAACCATACCGGCGATAGAAGCGGCATTTTGTAGGGCAGAACGAGTCACTTTCGCAGGGTCAACGATACCCGCCTCAAACATATCGGAGAACTCACCGGTAGCGGCATTATAACCGACATTAAAGGGCTTCTCTTTCACCCGTTCGGCAATAACTGCACCGTTTTGGCCGGCGTTTTCAGCGATCCGTTTTAAGGGGGCAGCAATGGCGCGAGAAACGATTAAAGCACCGGTTAATTCTTCATGGTGTAGGGTTTCTTTGGCCCAGGTTTCCAATTGGGGAGCCAGGTGAGCCAAAGTAGTACCACCCCCGGGGACGATACCTTCTTCTACGGCTGCTTTAGTGGCGTTAATCGCGTCTTCTAGGCGCAATTTGCGGTCTTTCATTTCCGTTTCGGTAGCGGCACCGACTTTAATCACTGCCACACCCCCGGCTAATTTAGCCAGACGTTCTTGCAGTTTTTCTTTATCGTAGGAAGAATCAGTTTCCTCGATTTGACGGCGAATTTGCTCACAACGGGTTTTCACTGCCACGTCGTTGCCTTCGGCGACGATGGTGGTGGTATCTTTGTTCATAGTGATACGGCGGGCCGTACCTAAGCTGTCAATTTTAGTGGTTTCCAGTTTTAAACCCGCATCTTCGCTGATTACTTGACCACCGGTTAAGACGGCGATATCTTCTAACATCGCTTTTCTGCGATCGCCAAATCCGGGAGCTTTCACCGCAGTGACGTTAAGAACACCGCGCAGACGGTTAACCACTAGGGTTGCCAAAGCTTCTTTTTCGATGTCTTCGGCGATAATTACTAGGGGTTTACCTTGACGGGCAACTTGTTCGAGAATGGGAACCAAATCCTGTACTAAACCGATTTTTTTGTCGGTAATCAGAATAGCGGGATCTTCAAAAACGCATTCCATGCGTTCGGTGTCGGTGACAAAGTAGGGAGAGATATAACCTTTGTCAAAACGCATCCCTTCGGTGATTTCTAGTTCGGTGGTCATCGATTTCCCTTCTTCTAGGGAAATTACGCCTTCTTTACCGACTTTATCCATGGCCGAGGCGATCATTTGACCGACTTCATCATCGTTACCAGCAGAGATAGCGCCCACTTGTGCGATCGCTTTGGAGTCTTCTACGGGTTTCGCGTGTTTGGCGATTTGACTGACGAGGAAATCGGCAGCTTTATCGATACCTTTTTTCAGAGAAATCGGGTTAGCACCGGCGGCGACGTTGCGTAAACCTTCTTTAACGATAGCGTGGGCGAGAACGGTGGCGGTAGTTGTACCATCACCCGCTACATCGTTGGTTTTTGAGGCGGCTTGGCGGATTAAAGCCACACCGGTGTTCTCGATATGGTCTTCCAGTTCGATTTCTTTAGCGATGGTGATGCCATCATTGACGATTTGGGGTGCGCCAAATTTCTTTTCGAGGACGACGTTACGACCTTTGGGGCCAAGGGTGACAGCTACCGCTTCGGCCAGAAGATCCATGCCTTTTTCTAAGGCGCGACGGGCATCTTCGTTGTAGATAATAGATTTAGCCATAATGTATCGTTATTCGTGCAAAATAGGGGTTTTCAAGGGTAGATGATTAGGAAACGGCGGCGAGAATGTCTTTTTCGGAGAGGAGAACGAATTCTTCGCCACCAAGTTTGATATCGGTTCCGGCATATTTGGAGTAGAGAACTTTGTCACCCACACCTACTTCTACGGGGGTCCGGCTACCGTCATCGTTGCGTTTGCCGGGGCCGACGGCCACGACTTCCCCGATTTGGGGTTTTTCTTTAGCGGCATCGGGAAGGAAAATACCACCGGCGGTTTTTTCTTCGCTGGGGCTAACTTTGACGAAAACTCGATCGCCTAGGGGTTTAACAGTTGTTACGTTGATGCTGACTGCAGCCATGGAATATCCTCCGTTTGTCTTGTATTTGGGTAAGTGCTTTTTCCAGATTAGCACTCTTACCTTCCGAGTGCTAATTTACCGAAATACAAGGACCCCTGACAACGGCTCGATCGGTACGGGTTTCCGAACTATGGTGTTAAGCCATAGCAGTTATCTTAATGGTGAGGTACAAAGTTTTCCTTTTGCGTCGGAGTGCGGTTGTCCATAACCTTCATATTTTAGCTCGAATGGGGATACACCACGAGGAGAAAGTGAGCTAACATAGCACCTTTTAAGTCAACTATCTTGCTCCCACTTCTCTTGACAATAAATTGATTAATTCATGAAAGGAATTAGAAGTTTATTGGCGTAAAATTTACGCCAATAAACTTGGCTCTGGGACATCCAGATTAATTTTGGTTTTTCAATTTAAACCAAGTATTTTTACTCAGTGAGCTATTACTGAATCGGTGTTCTAGCAAAGAGACCAACACAACCAATCTTTATTATTAAAAATTAACCTTTTTGGCTATTGACAATTGAGCCATTTTGTGATGGTTTTTCGGTTAATTTTTGAGCGAGATTTAAGATATCGGAGGGGAGCATAATCACGGTACTGGTGTTATTTTCCGCTCCAATTTCCGTTAACATTTGTAGGCGGCGTAATTCCAAAGCGGCGGGATTTTCCATGATTAATCGGGAAGCTTCCGCTAATTTTAGGGAGGCTTCCTGTTCTGCAGCAGCTTTAATCAAACGGGCGCGTTTTTCTCGCAATGCTTCCGCTTCCTTGGCCATGGCCCGCTGCATACCGGTGGGAATTTCCACATCTTTCATCTCCACCCGTTCGATATCGATGCCCCAGGGTTCGCTAATTTCATCGACAATTTGTTGGACTGCATGGTTAATTTTGTCTCGTTTTTGCAAGACATCATCGAGATGATTTTGACCAACTACATTTCTTAAAGTGGTCATGGCCGCTTGATAAACGGCCGCGGGATAGGATTCGACTTTATTAATCGCTTTGCTAGGGTCGATAATGCGATAGTAGAGAACCGCATTAACCTTAATTGTGACATTATCGGCGGTGACAGTTTCTTGCGGGGCAATATCAACGGTTTTGGTGCGAATATCCAGCTGCATTTTTTGGTCAACTAGGGGAATGATCCAGTACAGTCCGGGGCCTTTGGTGTCTTGATAACGTCCTAGGCGAAAGATAACACCACGCTGGTATTCTCGATCGATTTTAAAGCCATTTAACCCCAGAATGCCGGCTATCAACAGCAAGGGTGCTAAAAATTCCATATTAATTACCAGTTATCGGGTTCAAGTTAATCGGTGCGCGGTGAGATCTCAAGGACAATCTCCTCGCTCCTGACCACTAATACATTCATTCTAGAGATTAACCGGGCTGTCGGGGAAACTCATGACGAAATATTACAGATTTTTAGGAATTGCCTAACCAGCAGAGATGACTCGACTTCCAGACCCCGACCTGAGATAAACTACAGAATGTTATCAGAATTTACCTTGATATTATGAGCGTAGTTAGCCAAGTCATCCTCAAAGCCGACGACGAACTTCGTTATCCTAGTAGTGGTGAACTACAGGGTATCGGGCAATTTTTAAAAACCGGTGAGCAGAGAATTCGCATTGCCGAGACTCTCGCTGAAAATGAGAAAAAAATCGTCGATCAGGCTCAAAAACAACTGTTCAAGAAACGTCCCGATTATAGAGCGCCGGGGGGTAATGCCTACGGTCAGCGTCAATATAATCAATGCTTGCGCGATTATGGTTGGTATCTGCGTCTAGTTACCTATGGGGTATTAGCCGGAGATAAAGGACCGATCGAACAAACCGGCCTGATCGGGGTCAAAGAGATGTATAACTCTCTTAATGTTCCCGTCCCCGGCATGGTGGAGGCGATTCGTTGTCTCAAAGAGGCCGCTTTAGCTCTTTTGACTCAAGAGGATGCCGTGGAAGCAGCTCCCTACTTCGACTTTATCATCCAGTATATGTCCTAAGCGATCGGGACAATCCCAAGGGTCTGAAGTCTGAAAAGGGGCAATTTTCCCCTCTTTCAGGGTTCAGGCTTGACTTTTTTCAGTGATCAGTAAACAGTAATCAGTAATCAGTAAACAGTGAAAAGACAGTAGGAAACTGCCATTTTCAGTGATCAGTAAACAGTAATCAGTAATCAGTAAACAGTGAAAAGAC
>NZ_CAIP01000128.1 GCF_000297435.1 Microcystis sp. T1-4
GCTAATAGAATTAGTGTGGCATTCCGCTAAAGAATACATAGCTAATCGAGAATTTGAAAATAAAGAAGAACTGGAAAAAGTAGTCAATCAGCTTTTAAATGAAGGGGGATTGATTATTAAATGGAGTAGAAAACTTAAAAATAAGGGTAATGCTGTCAATATAACTTAGATGCGTAAAAGCTTATTAAATCAAGCTCGTCAAGGAACGGAAAAAATCCTAGATTGTCTCTATCAGGAAGTCAAAGAAAAGCTAAATAAGAAACCAATAACTTCCCGAAAAATAGCGAGAAAGAACTATTTAAAAGTCGCTAAGAAACGTCGTCTCTCTCAAAAAAAAAGACGGAAAGCTATTGGTCAACAACTGGGATATATTCAAAGAAACTTAGGTTATATAGACCAACTAATTGAATTAGGAGCCTCGTTAACTTGTTTGAGTAAAAGACAATATAAACTGCTATTAGTCATTGAAGAAGTCTCTCGTCAACAACGGGAGATG
The DNA here is from genome assembly GCF_000297435.1 of Microcystis sp. T1-4. GTDB lineage: Bacteria > Cyanobacteriota > Cyanobacteriia > Cyanobacteriales > Microcystaceae > Microcystis. The sequence continues at coordinate 497 of NZ_CAIP01000128.1, forward strand.
TGGTCAGAGAAAAAAACAAGGGTTGACCAGAGAATCGTCAGTTTAAGTCAACCTCATGTACGTCCTATCGTCAGAGGCAAAGCCGGAAAACCGACGGAATTTGGGGCAAAGCTCTCGGTGTCTTGTGTAGATAATTATGTATTTTTACACCGTTTGTCTTGGGAAAACTTTAATGAATCTCAAGATTTGAAAGCGCAAGTAGAAAACTTTAAAGAGACTTATGGTTGTTAGCCAGCAATCCGTTCATGTCGATAAAATTTATCGAACCAGAGAAAACTTGGCATGGTGTAAGGAAAGAGGGATAAGATTAAGTGGATTACCATTGGGAAGACCACCGAAGAATCGAAGCGCTGAACTAAAAAAACAAGCTCAAGAGGACAAGAGTTTTCGCAATGCAATAGAAGGGAAATTCGGACAAGCTAAGAGAAGATTTGGTTTAAATCTGTGCATGACAAAACTACCTGAAACTTCAGAAACGTCCATTGCTCTTACCTTTTTGGTTGTCAATCTTTCCCGACTGCTTCGGCAGTTTTTTGGGCTTTTTTGGCGAACAAAAGAACTAGGATGCCGCCAGCACTTTGATAAAAATTATGTTAAAAGTGATTTTACTCAAGTAAAACTTATCAGTTGAACGACAAATTATTGGCACTCAATAGCATAATTCTTTGAGCGACTTTTTCAGCAAGCCCTATATAAGTTAAACTTATCACACAAAGAATAAGAGAGCCAATCCGCTTCAACAACTTCGAGACAGAGGTGAACGCAAAGACGAATCCGACAGACCGCGCCACAATAACTCAAGGAAGAGGATAGTTCGTCTGAGAAGGGGTAAAACAGCGGAAAACACCTGAAACTCCCTGCTCTGTCAACCCCTAAGCTAGGGAGAGAAATATAAAGATTTATTAAATTGTAGCTTTTAATACAGTTGTGGGGGGGGGATTGTGTATTATCGTGTCTGGTTTTTCACACCAAAATACATTTTTTAAGAGGAATTTAGCCATGACATTGGCAAAACTTGTCAAAAACTCCGTGGGAGGGGGCGCAATACTTATCAGTCTGGCGGTAACTGGGACTGCACAGGCTGCTATAGTCTCCTATGGCGGTGTTGGAGCAACTCAGGGGATAGTCGCTGGTACGCTTAATATCGGTCGCCAATTTACCGTCACCGGGTCGGGCATCACTGTCATAGACTTGGGCGTTTTCGACTTGGACGGGGATGGCTTGGTAGAGTCACATGATGTAACCCTGTTTAAAATCAACTCAGGTGCAGGGGCAGCGAACGCCAATGTCTCAGCCATCACCGGCGGTTCGGTCAATATCGCCAGCGGCACTGGTGCTTCACTAGAAAGTTCCTTTCGCTTTAAATCCCTTACCAACGCCATCTATTTAGCACCGGGCGATTACTCGGTAATTGCATACGGCCTGGATAAAAGTGGCGATGCCTATGGTGAAGGTGGGCAGCTTCCTGCGGGTGGCAACGTCAGCAATATTGGCTTTACTCCTTTTGAGTTTGTCACTGCCAGTAGCCCTGCTTATCCTAGCGCAGGCGATGCTAATACCGCCTTGTCTGGCGCGTCTTTTCGTTACAATTTAGGCAACACTACCTCTACCTCTGTTCCCGAACCCTCCTCCATCCTCAGCCTCCTCGCCCTCGGCACCCTCGGCGCAGCTTCAACCCTCAAACGCCAACTAAAACCCTCTCAATCCACTGAAAAAGAAACCACAAAAATAGGCTAAATTGCCTCTAAAAATACCATCAATGCCCCTTCATTCAATCTTGAGGGGTTTATTTTTTTGCATTCCTACCTCAAAAAATTCTCAGTGACACTAGAAAATAACTAAAAACTCTGCTGGAGTAATAATTGGAATCCCTTGATAAGTATTGAGAATTAAAAGAGCATTATCGCCTGTTATGATGTATTGTGCCATTCCAGATACAGCTAATTCTAAAAATTTATTATCATCTAAATCGGAACAAACTCTCGTTTCATGCAATATATCAACAAATAAGCTCCTATTTTTAAGAGACGACAAGAAATCTAACCTATCATCTTTTTCTAAATATTTGTCAAATTTCTTTTTACTTATTCTCGTTGCCAATTCTTGATAAGTTGCCTCGCTCTGGAGAATAGTAAATTGACTGACTGCTATATTGATTACTTTTTTGGGTGTTCCTAGTGGATTGAGTAAAGCACTAATAAAAACATTGGTATCTATAACAACTCGATTAGGACTCATCTGCTAATAGTTCTGTTAGTTTATCTTCTGTCAAACCTTTAGCTTGAGCTTTTTTGCCGACTTTATCCATAATTGAGATAAGACTTTCTGAATTTTCCTCAATCGTCAGATTAACTTCTTGTTCAGGAGAAAAACCTAACTGAGCGATTAGTGTAGGAATCTCCGATACCTTAATATTTTTGAGAACTTGTTTCATGGCTTAACTAGGTGTATCTTCAACTTTCATTGTACCCTATTTAATCACATTTAACAGTGTTCCTCAAATCGTCCTCGACCTCTTCGCCACAACTTCAACCCTCAAAAGCAAACTAAAACCCTCCCAATCTACCGAAAAAAAAACACAAAAATAGGCTAAATTGTTTGGTAAAATACCATAAATGCCCCTTCAATAAATCTTGAGGGGGTTTATTTTTGGCATCTATTAATACTTCTAAAAATTGTCAAACTTATTAATGATGTCTTGAATTTGCTGCGCTGGGATGTCCGTTTGGTCAGATTTGGCATAGATGAGGAGCATCAAAACACAACTATTGTCTTTAAGTTGATAGATAACACGATAGCCGCTACTTTTGCCCTTTTGAATATCGCTGTTTTTGAGGCGAACTTTAAAGACAGTGTAGCCCGTCCCTGGGATTCGATCGCCGATGAATTTGCCTATCTGAAGGTCATCAATTAGGGGTTGTATATCAGTACGAATGCTCCGATAGCGTTTGGCGAGGGTGCGAAGTCGGTCTTTGAATTCATCAGAGAAAAGGATTTTAATAGAGGGGATTCCTTCAGACATCTATGCCATCCCACAGTTCAGAGATGGGATGTACTTTGCCTTCTTTAGCTTGCTGAAGAGAAATACAAAGACTGGTGAGGATAAGTTCTTTTGGTTCGTCGTCGGGGTCAGTGGATGGAGTGAGGATATTACGCGATACTAGCAATTGGTAGAAATCATCGAGTGCCATTCCCGTTAGTTCGGCTGCTTGTTCAAATTGAAGACGTTGCTGCTGATAGAGCATGATAGCGATTTCCGTGAGCATTTGAGCTTCAGTCATTTGGACTGTTTGCAGAAGTTCAGTGGGAAGGATGAGGCTCATAGAGGTTTCATTAAGTGGTGGTAACTTCATTGTATCGCCATTAAAAAGTAAACCACAAAAGTTGGCTAAATTGCTTCTAAAAATACCATAAATGCCCCCTTAATTTAGTTAGTTGAGAGTGCGAAACGCAGGAACAGCAGCCGGTTGTCGAGAGATGATGTCAAATCCCGTCATACTTTATCTTTATTTCTGACCGGCTGCCTAGAAAAATCAGAAAGTAAAAGTCGTGCGGATAGTACCGATAACTAAGGTGGAATTGTTGTTATTTGAGTTAGGAGAAGTAATCACGATTACCCCCGGAGTAAGGGCAATATTATCGGTGAGTTTCCACTCATAAAATCCTTCGATATGAAAGGAAGTATCGGGATCATTAGTGGAACTGCCATCATTTAATCTAATACTAGAACTAGATACCCAAGGCTGCATACCAACAATAATACCGGCCGTATTTCCTTCCTTAAATAAATCAGGAAAAGCCAAAGTTACCGCCCAATTCCAGATATCTAAATCCCCGCGTTCTAGTTGTCCATCTAAGGTGCTAAGGGTGATAGCTTTTGTGTAACCACCCCAACCACCGAGGACAAAACCATCGACAATTCGCCAAGTAAATTGTAAACCCAAACTATTATTAATGGTCGGGACAGCCTCCCCGAATAGTTCTTCGGTGAAAAATCGGAAATTCGAGCGCTGACTTCCCGTTCCCGTGTCTAATTGGTTATAACCATGAAAGTAGGATAAAGCAATGCCAAAATTATCGTTTGGAACATAACCCAGCTGCCCTAGGGCAGTATAGGAACCGTTAAATAAACCCGCTCCCGGGTTAGGATCGTTAGCATCCCCGGCAAGATAACCGGCGCTGAATTGGAAAGCCCCATAATTACCCTGTAAACCGAGTCCAGTTTGTCCGGGAGCAAAATAAAGGGGATTGCGAGTACCAAAAGCGGAAAGCGCCCCACTAGCGCCATCTCCATCCAAAAAGTTGAGGGTATTGGTAAAGTCATCTTTAGCACCTCCCGTCGCTTCTAACCAGAGTTGGATGTTTTCCGTTAGGGGGAAACTGTAGTTTAAAACTTCTAGTAGTAAATCGTTACCATCGGGTTGGGTAAAGGCTAAGGTACTTTCAAAAGTTCCCGTAGTATCGGCTAAATCAGCAATATTTCCCGTTGCTAGACGGGTATAGAGTAAATCTTTGCCTGTGAAGCTAGTATTTAATTCTAAACGGGCCCGATAACCAAAAGCTGGTACTTGGGGAATTCCTTCACCACCGTTTTTTTCTCCTGTGGCTACCCCATATAATGCCATCACCACTTCCCCAGTTAATTTAGTAGTGGTGGAAAATTGATTATTTTCCAGAAAAGCGACTCGATTTTCTAAGTTATCAACTCTAGCCCCTAAGGCCGCTAATTCTGTCTCGAATTCCTTGACTAATCGCTTGATTCTGTCTAGATCTTCTTTTAATACCGCTACTCCTTCTTGAATCAATCTTTCCAGGGTATTTAAGCAGGCATTCAACCCGGCGGCAAATTCCCAACGAGTTAAAGCGCGTTCACCGCGAAAAGTGCGGTCAGGATAACCTACTATACAACCATACCTCTCCACGAGACTTCTTAAGGCCTCAAAAGCCCAGGCGGTGGGAGAAACATCCCGCAATTGATTGACACTTGTTACCTGTGCCATGGGGTTACTAGAGAGGTTTTCGAGACTATTAGCCAGTACCGGGCCAGAAAAACCCAGTAATATCGCTGCTGTTAGGAAATTTTGCTTGATTTTCATTGCTGTCTCCTACACCTATAAGAATGATTATTGTTCTCAGTATAATTAGGTTAGCAAACTTTTTCCAGTCTGGCACTATTGCAAATATTTTTCAAATGTTACTCCAGATAAAATCTGAATTGCCTAGCATTTATTGGTTAAAATAAATCTTAAATGATAATAAAAGCAATAGGTAAATAATTTTATTTTTCCTAAAAACAAGATAGAGACGCTGCTGACAGCATCTCTAAATGATTATTTTTGGTTCAATTGAGGATAAAAAGGAGGTAACTAGCGCAATTCAGCGTTAAACTCGTTAAAAGAGCGTCTTTTTAACTCTACCGATTCTGATCGAGGCAGAAGATCAAAAACCTTTCTTAAGACATCATCCACATCTTCATACTTAACATTGCCCAAACCATCATAAACCACTTTACCTTGTTGGTCTAAAACCACCGTTTGGGGAACCCCACCGCGATAATAGTAACCCGGTTCATCGGGACGATAGGAAGACTTTAAGGGGATAGAATCGACAGTAACGGGGATAATACTGGCGGCGCGACCGTAAAACTCTTGAAAACGGGAGACAATCGCCGCAAATCGCTTACAATCACTACTATCATCCAGATAATAGACGATTATAGCTGGAATTTTCCGTTGAAAAGTTTCCGCTAAATTTAGACGCGGTGGTACGAGGGAACCATTACCCGCATAGACCACAAAAATATTACCATCGAGGCGATCGTCATCGATCCCCGCATAGGCGCTAGGGGTTAGCCAAGGAGACAAACTCGTCAGAGCAACAATAAGAAAGACAAGAAAGATCTGAAGACGCAGCCGATAACGAGATTTCATGATCAACAGGGTTAAAATATTAAGACAATTTTTAGTTTGACATACCCCACGCCGTAAACGGACGTGGATTCTTCTCGCATCACTGCTGAGAATTTCTGGCTCAACGAGTCCACTTGAATTAGATTCCTGGCGAAATCCCACCCAGAGGTGGTTCTCTCCTCAGACTTTCGCGACCTTACAGAAGCCTGTTCTCGTATGCCCTACGATACAGTTCAAAACCTCTAAAATAATTGGTTTCTCTGGTACTTGACGCTTAGAGCTTTTACCTATAGGAGCATTCCCCTATAGAACCCCATAACTCTAGTTTTCAAGGTGCGTTCATCCTGCGATGACTGGGTTTTTTAAGCGGTTGCTTACCCGGCCCGCTATTCTTAATATCATATATCAGATAAAGTCGCCCTAAAAGGGCGAGGCTTTAAACCCAATTTTTCGGTAAAAAATCTTGTGACCTTCGAGCGCGATAATTCCCAAACCACCTCGCGAGTCATTGCCGCTAACTCGCGCTTTGCCAATACTTATTATGCCATTCTAGGACTACATCCGAGTGCCTCGGTGATCGAAGTGCGACGCGCCTATCGGGAACTGAGTAAACGATACCACCCCGATACTACCGAACTCAGCCCCGAAGTGGCAACGGCTAAATTCCAGCGTCTTAACGAAGCTTATGCCACCCTGAGTAATCCCGATCGCCGTTCCCTGTATGATTTACAGATAGGTTACTCGCGCTGGAATGTCATCCAAACCATCCCCGATGGCGATCAACCCATAGCTAATCGTAGCGCCTATCTCGATCCGACCGATCGCCCCCTATCTTCGGGAGAGATTTTTGCTTTGTTTATCTTGGCACTCACCCTGCTGGGCTGCTTGTTACTAGCGGTGATTATTGCTATGCTTCGAGGAGAGAATGCCGTCACTGTAGCCCAATTATTTTTGATTTAGATGCGATGAAGATTCCCACTGCCGATACTCCCCTCTATAATCATCCCTTACCGGCGATCGAAGCATGGCTAGTTAAATTAGGTTGTCGGAAAAATACCGAGAATATCCACTGTTGGACTGTGGAAAAACCGACATGGAAAGCGGAAATCTGCCTCGAAATCGAAGAAATCACCGTTCGTTACTTTCGGGCAGCCAATGACGGCAGTGACATCAATCGCGCTTTTAAATACTCCCTTAGTCGCCAAGATATCGAATCGGCGGTTTTTTCTGGTCCCTAATCATCGGTTAAACTTTTGACTATCTAAGGCTTGCTCAATAAATCTAAAAACCTTGTTAGGTAAGACTTTTAGACTTTTTGGTTTCCAAACAGTACCAGATCTGGGAGTGATCGGGGGGAGAATTCAGGGACTTTTTCCCTGAAAATTGGCTAATTGACCACCTGAAAATCGGTAAAACCCCACACCCCACACCCAACCCCCCCGATGTCGGGGGGGTTGGGGGGGCCACACCCTACCCCGTTAAGACAGCACCGGAGTTGGTAGCAGGGAGAGCTAGTCCGAGCATTTGTACTAAATTGTCCGAGACACGCTGTCAATCCAGTACACTTGTTCAGACTGAAATCAACGCTCCCCCACAACTGGAACCGCTGCCAGCAGTGCAACCGTAGCAATAGGAAGCGGTTTGTACCTCTGTAATTACATCTAAACTATCCGCTTGTAATAAATCCGACAGGGTTAATTTTTGTCCTTGACTGGTGCAAGCAGCCAGATCCTCCATCTGATTAAAATCGCAGTCATAGATATTACCCAAATAATCAATGGAAAGCTGATTACGACACATCAAATGCTCGACAGTATCGCCATTAAAATGGTCTTCGAGGAATTGAAGATAGGGTTGATAGAGTTGCCGGTGTTCCAGATGGAAGCGCGTCCTGCCGACGGGTAGGTTAGTGATAGTAAACAGATTGTTAAAAGAAATATTAAAATGTTCTTGCAAGAACTTTTTGTAATCCCGTGTTAGGGATACCTGATCCGGTGTGAGAGAAAAATTCTCTGACTTAGGAATCTGGGGATTATAGACTAAATCCACAATCAAATTCGGCTCTTGAGCGTAGCCGAGACGGTTTAACCATTGTAAAGCGGCGATTGATCGATCATAGACTCCCAGACCGCGCATTTTATCCACATTATCGGCAAGATAACAGGGTAAAGAAGCCACCACCCGCAGCTGATGGCCAGCGCAATATTCAGGAATATCAGTAAATCCTTTCTCGAAATAAATAGTTAAATTCGAGCGCACAATTACCTCTTTCCCAGCCTTTCTAGAGATTTCCACAATCGGCTTAAAACCGTAGAGCATTTCCGGAGCGCCGCCAGTCAGATCGACGGTTTTAATTTGGGGAAATCTTGCGATCAGTTCGATAATTTGTTCGCACACTTCTGGAGTCATTTCTTCGGAGCGAACTGGACTAGCTTCCACATGACAATGGCTACAAGCAAGGTTACATCTTTTCCCCAAATTAATTTGCAGAACCGAGATTTTTTGCTTAGTTAAAAGAGTGTTTAGTTTCTCAACAAAAGGAGTCATGGGAGAGTAATCAGTAATCAGTGAAAGGTAAACAGTAATCAGTAATCAGTAATCAGTGAAAGGTAATCAGTAATCAGTAATCAATCATGACTGATTACTCACATCTAATAACTGAGGCTCTCCTAGACTGATTATAGCAAATTAGTAGTTTAAATGAGCCTAAACCCTTAAATAGCGTTGGGTTTCATGCTTCAACCCAACCTACGTTCTAATCAATGATAACTGATAACTGATAACTGATAACTGACGGATCAAACTTGTCTCGACGCTGCTTTTTTAACAGCAACCGCCTCCGTTATAGTGCCAAGTGGACTCGGTGATGAGGATATCTTCGGCAGAGAAACGAGCTAAGTTGCTCGCAGTTTTATCACAGACAGCCACCGGTAATCCTTTGGCTAAAATATGCCCAGCACCATCATCAAAAATTGCCTCCGTACCAGTATAAATAGCAGTTCTGCCCGTAAAAATACAAGCCCCATCTTCGGGAATAGCTACTTTAAAAGCAACGGAATCCAAACTTTCTAAGAGGAGCGGCTCGGCTAAATTATAACTCTGACAGTCCAGTAAACGATAGGGACGACGGGCCCGAATTTCTACCTGACCAAAACCAGCAGCAATCAACTGTTGAATATAATCATCGTAGGTCAAGGCCCCCGATAGACACATAGCGCGTAAACGCTGATCTTCTTGCAAATGTTCGGGAATTGGACGAAGGGCGATCGGATCGCTCATCAGTAAACGTCCTCCCGGTTTTAAGACGCGAAAAGCTTCCCGTAAAGCTAACTGTAAATCGGCTGGTTTAAAGATATTAAAAAGACAATTCTGCGCCACCACATCGACGGAGGCATCCTCCACCGGCAATTCAAAGGCAGAACCATCTCTAATTTCCACAAAATCGAGACTAAACCAGGGATTTTCCAGCAGTGCTTCGCCGAGATTTCTTTGGGCTGCCCAACGCATTTCCGGCACTGGATCCACCGCAATGACTCCCCCCGGACGACGGGAAAAATAGGCGAATTGCAGTGCTTCTAAACCACCACCCACACCCACATACAAAACCCTGGGAGAATTGCCCAATTCATTAACCTGCACCGTCGTGCCACAACCATAGTTCATCTCCTGCATAATGGCGGGGATTTTTAACCCCGGCAGTTGCAAGGGACTGCCCTGGACACAACATAGCCCCACTTCCGGAGTTTGGGCTACTTCGCTGTAAAATTTGGCAGTGGCTTCCAGATAAGTCATTTTCATCCTTTAAACTCCTTTTCTCTGATCAATTCAAGGATCGACTTCCCATCCTCGCCCAAAGCTATCTTAGCATTTGTACTGACCTATAACCCCTAACTGATCACCTTTAGATAGGCAAGTTCATCGGCGCTCAAATCCCAGAAACGGGTTACACTGTCTTTAAAGTTCGCCTCAAAAACAGCAATATTCACAAGGGCAAAAGTAGCGGCTATCCTGTTATCTATCAACTTAAAGATAATAGTTGTGTTTTATTTAAGATTGATTATTGGGAGTATAATATCCTAACCATTTAAGGATTTGTTCTGCTGGTGAAAGAGGTTTTAATTGACCAATAATGTAGATATTTGTATCTAAAAAAATTCTCCTAATTCATAACGCTCCTGAAACAGTTCTTGCTTAACTTCACGAATAAGCTCTAAAATCTGTTCCTGAGTTTCGATACCTGCTTCTTTAAATGCAGCTTGCATATTAGTACGCGCTTGTTCAAACTCAACTTGTTTGTTTTTATCGGGGACAATAATAACAAGTTCAACCTCTGTGTCTGTTGGCAAATCTTGATGGGGTTGCTCGATAATTAATTGTCCATCTTTGATTTTGGCTTTAGTCTGAATAAATTGCCTTTTTGATTTTTTCTCAGACTCAATCTGGTTTATTGCATCTATCTTATCATTTTTGAGCAACTACAGTTCAACAGCCCGATTGTGAGCGAGAAGTAGTTCAAGGCTGACCGCTGAAATAACTGATAACTGAGAAAACGGTAGCAATTTCTACCAAAAGTCCCAATAAAATTCGTTATTGTCATAAGGTCATGACGGAATGTAATTAAAACCAGAAAGAATGCGGATCGAGCAATTGCAAGCCTTTTTAGCCGTAGCCGATACGGGCAATTTCGGTCAAGCGGCGCGCCAGTGTGGAGTCACCCAATCGACTATCAGCCGCCAGATTCAATCCCTAGAAACCGATTTGGGCTTACCTCTTTTTCATCGTACCGCCCAAGCGAAATTAACCATTGCCGGCGAGAAATTACTGCCCCGGGCGAAACGAATTTGTCAAGAATGGACGAATATTCACAGGGAAATCACTGACCTACAGGCAGGAAAACAGCCGGAGTTGTGCGTGGCGGCGATTCATTCCGTCTGCGCCCACTATTTACCGCCGATTTTGCCGAAATTCTGTGCTGAATACCCAGAAGTTCAGTTAAGAGTTACAGCACTAGGCAGCGATCGCGCCCTAAAAGTGCTGCGGGATGGTTTAGTAGATCTGGCCTTGGTAATGAATAATCGTTTTCTCACCTCTAGCCCGGAGATGGTGGTAGAAATATTATACGAAGAAGCGATCGAAATTCTCATGGCCGCCAATCATCCCCTCGCCCGATACAAAGAAGTGCCATGGTCAGAATTAATCCCCTATCCGCAAGTGGTTTTCAAAGATGGCTACGGGATGCAAAGATTAGTACAAGAATGGTTTTCTCGTCAGGATGCCCACCTAAAAACTGTCATGGAATTAAACACCCTCGATGCTTTTCGCGGTGTGGTGCGTCAGGGTAATATTATCGCTCTTCTGCCCCAATCGGCCCTGATGGAGGCCCATAGCGATGCCACCCTCGCCATTCGTCCTCTTGCTTCCCCTAGTAGCGAAAATCCCCATCTTAATAATGGTAAATTTAGTCATCGTCTCACCCGTCAGGTAGTCCTTGTCACCACCAGCGATCGCCTACAGATACCACCGATCGCTCATTTTTGTCAATTAGTGCGGCAAATGCGGCAAATTATGGTTAAAAGCTTAGAAAATCACCACGTCCAGCCTTAGCAATCCCCATCAATCCCATTTACTCTTTATTTTCTTCCTTGAGATGAGCGATACTTTTCGAGAATTATTAAAAGCGATCGGTAGTGGCACCCATACGGGCAAAAATTTGACCCGTCCCGAAGCGGCAATGGCCACCAAGATGATGTTAACCCAAGAGGCAACCCCCGCCCAAATCGGTGCTTTCATGATTGCCCATCGCATTAAACGCCCCACCAGCGATGAGTTAGCGGGAATGCTTGATGCCTACGCCGAGCTTGGCCCAGAAATAACCCTAGAATCAGCCTCTTTTCAGCATCCGATCGCTATTTTTGGCAATCCCTACGATGGACGTTCTCGCACTACCCCGGTTACTCCGATCACTACTTTAATCTTAGCGGCGGCAGGGGTTCCCGTAGTCCTGCACGGGGGCGATCGAATGCCGACTAAATACGGTATTTCCCTCAGGGAAATCTGGCAGCAATTAGGAGCAGATTTTAGTCAATTATCCTTAGCAGCAGTGAAAGACTGTTTAATCACCACAGGATTGACTTTTTTCTATATTCCCCGCCATTTTCCCCTAGTAGAGAATTTTGTTACCTATCGGGAGCAAATCGGTAAACGTCCGCCTATGGCCACGGTAGAGTTAATCTGGTCGCCTTTTGTGGGTAATATTCATCAGATATCGGGTTTTGTTCATCCCCCCACCGAAGATCGTTTTCGCGAAACTTTTGCCCTGAGAAATATCTCTCACTTCACCACCGTGAAAGGATTAGAGGGGAGTTGTGATTTAGCCTGTAATCGGACGGCAATTATCGGTCTGGGAAATCCCACCGATCCCCCTTCCTTTCAGCGATTTTTCCTAAATCCTCGCGATTATGGCTTCTGTCCCTCGGATTATCCCCTGGAATCTTTAGAATTGCTCACCGCTAAATTAAAGGGTTTATTAGCCGGAGAAAATAATGAATTAACCGATGCGGCAATTTTTAACGGTGGTTTTTATCTTTGGCGCTGTGGAATTGCCCCAGATATCCCCACCGGTTTCCAGCAAGCAGAACAATCTTTACAGTCAGGAAAAGCCCTGGCTAAACTAGAACAAATCTCTAATTATCTGGAAAATCAGGAATAGATAGGAATAGGGTTGTAGGGAAAATTACTTCTAAATCAATCATTAATTCGAGAAGTTAGGCCAAGAAGGTAAACCCCAGACTTGGTTTCAAGATAAATACTTTTGGGAAAAAACTTTCCCGACTGCATCATTTTCTCGCTCCAGTGGGAAAGCTATGACTACGGTAAACGATTTAGAAGTTTGTAATTCCTATCACAGTCGCCCATAGAAAAGCGCTCATGTCTGCAATTAACCCCTCGACGATCAAAAGTGAATTTATCTCTCCCTCTTTTTCTATCTTAAAACTGAAGGAAAACTCCCTCCACCTAGATGAAGATTTTCTCGGCAGTGATTTAGAAGATGATTTAGTATCTAGTCCCCAAAAAAGCTACAGCAACGGCACAACTACCGACTTAGTATTTTTGTACCTACAAGACATCGGCAGAGTGCCTCTACTCAAACGAGACGAGGAAGTTGAACAAGCGCAACGGGTGCAGCGTCATCTGTCTTTAGTGAAATTGCGCGCCACTGCCGTTAAACAAGGTGATGCACAACTACAGCAATTTGTCAAGTTAATGGAGGTTCGCGATCAGCTAATCGCTCAATTAGCCCATTGTCCCCCCCTAGAACGCTGGGCAAAAACCGCGCAAATCAGCGTGCCTGAGTTAAAAAATGCTTTAAAAGCAGGAAAACAGCGTTGGGCGCACCTAGCGGGCTTAGAAGTGGGGGAATTAGAAGAAATTATTGCCCTTGGTACCCGTGCCAAAGAACAGATGATCAAGGCCAATTTACGTCTGGTGGTGTCGGTGGCCAAAAAATATCAGAATCGCGGTTTAGAATTATTGGATTTGATTCAAGAGGGAACCCTCGGTTTAGAACAGGCTGTCAAGAAATTTGATCCCAGCAAAGGCTATCGTTTTAGTACCTATGCCTACTGGTGGATCCGTCAAGGAATGACGAGAGCGATCGCAACTCAAAGCCGGCTTATTCGCTTACCGGTTCATATTACCGAAAAACTCAACAAAATTAAGAAGGCACAAAGGAAAATCTCACAAATGCGCGGTCGCACTGCGACCGTAGAGGAAATTGCCCAAGAGTTAGCTCTGACTCCTGAAGAGGTGCGGGAATTGTTGATGAAAGTGCCGCGTTCGGTTTCCTTAGAAATAAAAGTGGGTAAGGAAAAAGATACGGAATTATTAGACCTTTTGGAATCCGAAGCAGTGTCTTCAGAAAATCATTTTGTCGATGAATCTTTGCAAAGAGATATCAGAGAATTATTGGCAGATTTAACCACTCGCGAACGAGAAGTGATTGAATTGCGCTATGGTTTTCTCGATGGTCAATCCCATTCTTTAGCTGCTATCGGTCGCACTTTGGAATTATCCCCGGAAAGGGTACGACAAATTGAGTCGAAAGCGTTGCAAAAACTGCGTCAACCCCAGCGACGTAACCAAATTCGCGATTATTTTGAAGCGTTGAGTTAGTTAGATCATCAACAGAAGAACCCTGCTAGGGAGTTAAATACTCCCTATTTTTTTAGGAGACTTTAACTCAGCCAGAACAACGATTTGTCAGTTGCATTCCAGACGTTTTTGACGCTCTGCTAAGATTGTTTTTAAATTCGGTCGTCCGGTTAAGGTTAATCGCCAAGAAGCCCAAATTTCATAGATAATATCCACTAGAAACCCGATAACTGGCCATTTGGTAGCGGCATAAATCCAACCGATGCCTAAAATGCCCCTGTCCGGTTAATATGTCCAATTTTGTTTTGTCTGTAGGGTATAGGTTCCGTCGCGCACATTGACCCGATGGGGGATCAGCTTCAGGTCTCGGAAGATATTAGCTTGGTGTTGTAGGGCCGTCAGAGAGCGATCATCGATCGGGATAATGGCACGTTCAGAGGCCCTTTGTTCGAGATTAGCCACGATCGCCGGATCGATCTCGTGGTGAGCTGCCAAGCGTCTCGTCGCCTCTAACTCCTGTTGTTTGGCCCAGGCCCCCGCCTCGTTCACCTCCTCTAAAATCACCTTCAGTACATCGGGATAATCCCGCACCAATTCGGGAACCGCATAATAATAGGTCGGCACTTCTACAGAGGCGTTTTCCCCAAAGATACTCTCTAGATCGGCCAACGACCTTCCCGGATAGCTGCGCGTCTCCGTGGGAGAATAGGGAACCCAGACCACCCAAGCGTCGATCTCACCGCGACGGAAAAGCACCAGCGCTTCCGGTTGAGTCGCATACACCGGTTCGATATCGCTTAATTCTAGATTCACTCTCATCAGGGCGCGGATGAGGACATAATGGGCGCTCGAACCTCGATCGAAGGCGATTCTTTTTCCTTTTAAATCCGCCAAAGTCTCTATTGGCGAATCCTCTGGCACGAGAATCGCCTGACCTTTCGGGGCGGTATATTTCTCTTTGGCCACCCGGACGAAGACGTGTTCGGCCGCTTGGGAGAAAATACTCGCCGTACCGCCACCACCACAGAAGTCGATCATTCCGTTGCTCAAAGCCTCGATCAGAGAGGAAGCGGCCAGAAAACTCGTCCACGTTACCGTCACCCCCAAGGGTTTTAAGCGTCTTTCCAGAAAGGTCTGGGCGCGGAGAACTTCCAGATTAGTCATGCCCTCGGGATAGCCGATCTTGATGGTTCCTAGCCGCCGCGCTTGTTTGGCGAGGGGAGTGATAGGGTCGGGGGTTGAGCGCTTGAACCAGCGATCGAGCGCGATACAGAAGAGAATTCCGGCGATAAATAATCCCACGGTCTCTAATAGCCGGGGAGTGGTATTCCGGGGGAATTTAAAGCTATCGACGAGGTTCAGAATCGGGTTATCCGAGGGAGAATTTTGACCGACGGCGATCTCGCGTAGCGAGCGCTTTGCGTTCGTGTCGGAAAATCGAGCCAGGAGAAAGCTCCCCACCAGACTGGTCAAAAAAAGCAGCGCGGGAAGAACTCCCCGGCAATTTCGCCACGGTTTCCAGAGACACTTAATCGAACGGTGGAGCATGGGATTTCTCGCAGAAAACAAGATTTATTATCGATAAAGGGGACAAGAGGGAAGGGTTTCCCAACTCCCTCGGCATAGCTGCCATTAGTTTTATCTACATACTATAGAAATCCACGACTCCTCGATTGTGTAACAAAGTACATTTATAAATGTATTGAAAATGATATAGTTTCAAAATAAAATTGCGCCCGCATTTGAGAGATCGAGGTGGTATGGATGGATTGGTTGATCGAAATCGTCAAAATCGCGGTGGCCACCGGCATAGCCACCACCTTCGACGACAATATTTATCTAACCGGCTTCTTTAGCGAGGTAAATCGTACCTTTCGCCCGGTTCACGTTGTCGTCGGCGAGCTAGTCGGGTTTACGGCCTTGGTATTGGTTAGCTTGGTCGGTTTTCTACTCGGCCTAATCATCCCACCGATTTATATCGGTCTTCTCGGAATGCTGCCGATCCTCATCGGTGTGAGAAATTTACTGACGTTAAATCGCGATAACGAGAGGGAAACCGCAGATCGCAAGGTTAATTTGCGAAGAAACGCCCAATTTCATGGGTTTGCCTCCCGCAGACTATCCCTCGCTCAAGTCCTCAGAGATCGCCAAACCTATAAAGTTTCCGCGGTCACGATATCCAATGGCGGCAATAATCTCGGTATCTATATTCCCCTATTCGCCAATAGTACCGTGGCGCAGTTAGCCGTAATCATCCCGATCTGCTATCTAATCGTCTGTACTTGGTTATTTCTCTCCTATAATCTAACCCGCCAACCGGGGATCGCGGTTGTCCTCAGCCGTTATGCGAGTAAGCTTTTCCCTTTTGTGCTGATGTGGTTGGGCCTACGGATTATTCTCGATAACGGCTCCTATCGCCTGTTGATTCCCATCGGCTAAATTAGACCCCCTGTAAACGCCAATCTCCAGATCCCACGGGAGTCAAAATTCAGGAAGAGAGAATAAAACACCATTTATTTCCTAGGCAGAATTATCACATCCCAAGGGGTGATTCTGAGTAGGGTGTAGAGTTAGGAGATTTTAACTCAGCGAGAACAACGATTTGATGAGTTGCATTCCAGACGCTTTTGACGCTCTGCTAAGATTGTTGGTAAATTCGGTCTTCCGGTTAAGGTTAATCGCCAAGAAGCCCAAATTTCATAGATAATATCCACTAGAAACCCAATAACCGGCCATTTGGTAGCGGCATAAATCCAACCGATGCCTAAAATGTCATAGACTTGGCGAAACACTTCCACATTTTGAATGATAGTACCATCGGCTAGTACAGCATGGATTCGTCCCATGGCTGCCGCAAAGGAAATACCGCCATTTTCCTCCGGATTATAGTTTTCGGCGGCAATATCGACAAAAGCAACTAATCCTCTCCCAGCATCCCGTTTTTGCAGAAAATTGACCTCCCGCAAGCAGAGGGGACATTCTCCATCGTAGAGGAGTTTAATTTTCCAAGAGGGCGATCGAGTAGAATTTTCTAAGGTATCGGCAGATTGAGTCGGTAAAGATGACATGATCTTCTAGGGATTCTCGTTTTAGTGATTAGTGAATGGTTGGGGTTTGACAGCATTTTTCTTTATTTGTGGCAGACATAGTACTCCCCTCTCCCACCTCCTCCTTGAACGAATTCCCAGGGTTTGGGTGTGAGGGCAAGTGACCATCTCTGCCATGACTTTAGAAAAATGCCATGAAATGACTATAATCGTATCCATCGAAAAAAATCTATGATTGAAGACGTAAAAAGTGATTGACTTTATGGATTATCTGGGCTAAAGTGTGTGATGCAGATCACTTAAGTGTGTGAGGCAGATCACTTAGTTGTGTCGCAAAACTCAAGTTTGAATTGTGCTTATGATTCCAATCTTAGGACTATTTTCACACAGATGGGGGAAATACACAGGTAATGGTCGCCCATCAAAGACAGGCGATCTCGCGTAGCGAGCGCGTTGCGACCGCAAGCGGTACTCGTACTGTGAACCTGTAAATTTCTACTGATGGTGACATAGGTGTGCTGCTGGAGCGCAACAACAAGTTAAGCTTCCATGCTTTCTGTCTTGAATGCCTTATAATCTTTTCTAACTTATTGCCATGAAGTCAACCACTCTTGTAACTACCGCCGACTCATCGCCAGAAAACACCCGCGATGAGCAAAAGAAAGTAACCGAGAACGAGCGAATACCAAATAGTACAAACCCGACCAGTAAGATTGATGAGTTGTTAAAGGATGCTGTCGGTGACAAAAATTTAAATCAACTCTCCCGAAAAGATTTAAATGATCTTTTGAACAAAGTTGATTTTTTAGGTGCAATTGGACTTGATACTGACGGAAAACAGATACCAAAAAAAGTTGACGACAACCAAAAATCAAGTCTTACCTCAAGTCCTACCTCAAGTCTTACCTCAAGTCCTGCCTTAAGTCCTGCCTCAAGTCCTGCCTTAAGTCCTGCCTTAAGTCCTGCCTCAAGTCCTGCCTTAAGTCCTGCCTTAAGTTCTGCCTCAAGTCCTACCTCAAGTCTTACCTCAAGTCCTGCCTTAAGTCCTGCCTCAAGTCCTGCCTTAAGTCCTGCCTTAAGTCCTGCCTCAAGTCCTGCCTTAAGTTTTACCTCAAGTGTCTCACTACCAGATTTAGTGGGCAGTTTTGGCACGATTAGTTTGCCAAGTACAGTTGACTTCGGCGCTCTGGGGAATGCACAGGTAATTGTCACCAATCAAGGACAGGCGCTCGCCAGTGGACCTAGTACTGTCAAACTCTACATTTCCACTGACGGTCAGATTGACAGTAACGATGCCTTACTCACCAGTGTCAGCACAAACTTGAACCTAAACGCTGGGCAGTCAGTCACCCTAGACTTGCAGTATCAAAACAATACTTCAGTCATCGCTCCGGGGGCCTACTTTCTCATTGCTCAAGTCGATGCAGATAACCAAATTGCCGAACAAGTAGAAACCAATAATGTCACCAGTAAATTAGTATCGGGACTCAATACTAACGCCGTCATCGACTGGAATGCGATCGCATTAAATGCGATTCAAGCCGAGGGAAAGGCAGGGCGGGGAGTTCCGCCGACAGTAGGTTCTCGCTTAATGGCGCTGGTTTCTACTGCCGTCTATGATACGGTCCAGGCCTTCAACACTTTATATCCCTCCTACGCTGTAAATGTGAACGCACCAGCGAATACCTCGTTGGAGATGGCGGTAGTTGGTGCTGCCTATCGAGTTCTCTCTACTCAATTATCTGGACAAAATAACTTGTTCTTACAGCAAGTAGCCAATTCTCGGGCGGAGATTCTGGACAGTGCCACCGCTGAAAGCAGGGGGTTTAATTTTGGCATTTTAGTAGGCAATCAGAGCCTCAATTTACGCGCTAATGATGGTTCTAACGACAATACGCCTTTCACTCCGCTGTCGGGAGCCTATGTCTGGACACCAGAAACCTCGGGCCCGACTGCTGCGGTAGCAGTGGGTGCGAACTGGGGGGGAGTAGATACTTGGACGATTGGCGACATTGACCAGTTTGTCTCGCAAAATCAAATTGATGTAACTCTTGATGGCCGTCCCAACACAAATCCTACATTGTATGCCCAAGAAATTGAAGAAGTCCGGCTCTATGGCGGCTTGAACAACACTACTCTCACGACCACTTTACGCAATGCAGACCAGACAGAAATGGCTGTTTTCTGGGCCTATGACCGGGCTGATACCTTCCGTCCCTACGGTCAATTAAACCAAATTGCTCAAGAAATTGCGGTGCGCGACGGCAATACCTTGCAAAAAGATGCCAGTCTATTTGCCGCGTTAAATACCGCGCTGGCGGATGCGGTAATCGTCGCTTGGAAAGAGAAATACACTGAACTCCAACCTCGCCCTGATGACGTAATTGCCGGAGGATTTGCGGCTAATGACGGGTTAGCTTCTACGGTGGGCGATCCCGATTGGAAACCCTTGCTGTCACCATTAATGGGGGTTAATTCGCCACCCTTCCCGGATTATATGTCAGGGCATTCCGCCATGGGGGGAGCATTTGCTGGAGTCATGACCAACTATTTTGGTGACAACTATGTGTTTAGTGCTGTCTCCCAAGAACTTGTTGGTGTCGTTCGTACTTTCGATAGTTTCTATGAAGCGGGAATGGAAGATGCCCTCAGTCGTATTTATGGCGGGGTTCACGTCCGTGAGGCTTGCATTGATTCTTTTGAAATGGGGTTAGCTGTTGGCAATTACGTCGCGTCAAATGTCTTTCAGCCGATTTAAAATCGGGTTCGTTGTTAAGGCTCCGGCCCGATGATTGACAATGGAACGTTTGTCTCTGGCACTTTTTTAGTCAAAAAAGTGCCAGAACTGTTTTCTAGGAAGGCTTCCAGTAATATTCGGCCAACCCTATCTAGGGTTTGCTGAATAAATGTGAAATATTGACGAGGTAAGGGGTTTGGGGCTTTTTTGGCGAAGCAGGTGCAAGATTTTCAAGCTAGTGACTCAAAAACCTTGCATCTTGATCGGTTGGCATCCTGTAGGGGCGAAGCATTCGGATAGAAAATCTACGGTTTCAGCGATAGGTTATTGCCCGAATGCTTCGCCCCTACTTTTTCAACCAACCCTAGATAGTCAACAGCTTAACTGATAACTGATTCAAGGCTGTCTCCTGAATACTGAATACTGAATACTGAGGGTTATTTTATGGCAATTTATCAGATGGGATCGTATCACTCTCTACGGGTTCTCGATCGTTGCGTTTTGAGAAACCCCAAGCAAAGAGGACAGCAATTAAACTGATCATAATCCATTCCGGCGGCACAAAATCGGGACTAATCACCCGCAACAGCAATCTTAAACCCACCAAACCGACGGTGACAAAACCGGCATCTTCTAGGTGGGTGTATTCCTCTAACCAGCGAATAAATAAACCCGCCATAAAGCGCAGGGTAACTACTCCGATCGTACCACCAAGCAGGATCAACCAAGTATCATCGGCCACGGCGATGGAGGTGGTGACACTATCGAGGGAAAAAGCTAAATCGGTAACGGCAATGAGGGGGATAGCTTGCCAGAGAGATTGAAACTGGAGACTATGATGGGTGTGGTCTTTGTCTTCAGGGGAGGCAAAGTAATTAAAAACTAACCAGAGCAAATATACTGCTCCCAAAAGTTCAAACTGCCAGTATTTAACCACCCAGGTGGCGGTAAGAATCAAGACCATACGGAGAATATAGGCGAAAACTAAGCCAATATTCAAGGCCTGACGTTGACGCTGATGATCTCCTAATCCCTGTGCTATGGAAGCGAGAGCAATGGCGTTATCTGCTGATAATACCGCTTCTAGGGCAATGAGAACCAACAGAATTAACGGGGTTTTTAGACTAAGGGTTAGAGATGAATCAAGGAGCGAGTCTAACATTGAGGCCGCAGGTAAAAATAAATGTAATCATGGCAATACCTCAGCTTAACGCTTTTACAACTTTCTTTTCTAGGGGAGATAACCGTCACCGGGGTGGGGAGATATGAAGTCTTGTAACGAAATGATGCAGAGGACCCCGATGATGTCGGAAAGTATTGGATGAATATCTTTATGAGGAGATAATCAGCAATGCTTTCTGATACTCAAGTTTTAGTCGCTCTGGTAATTGCTTTAATCCCCGGGATTTTGGCTTTTCGTCTAGCGACGGAACTTTATAAGTAAAGTCGCTTTCAATAAACCCTGATCCCGTCTGACCTAGCTATAGGATAGACCGATTGGGGTTTTTTTGGTTATCGGTCATCAGTTATCAGTGATTGGGTGTAACTTAAAAGTAATTAGCCACCTTTCTCACCGATTTTACTTGTACTCATAAATCTATGACCGCACGAACACGAAACCAAACCGACAAAAAACCGAGAAAAAAGCCAAAAAGCGTCAATAAATCCCAAAACTGGCAAGTTATCGAGATTTGGCTGCGAATTATTGCCTATAGCGCTCTTTCGATCACGGCAGTTTTTGCGATCGCTCGTTTGCTACCCTACCAACAGATGCAACAGGCAAAACTGGAAGAACTGCGTTTGGCAGCCCAGGAAAAGGAGGAACGGGTTAATCAATTGCGCGGTCAATTTACTCGCAGCTTTGATCCTAGTCAAGCGCGGCAAGTGATGGGGGAACAAAGTCCCCGACGGGATCCTAATCAAAGACGCATTTTTTGGGTTTCTCAGTAGAATCGAGCGAGATAAATTCGTTTTTGAGCAGATTATTTGAGTATTTTGCCGATGCTGGTTGTTCACAACGAAAAAATTCTCGATTTAATTAAATACCGCTACTCTCTGGGGGATATCCAGAGATTATCCGCGTTTTTGTCGGAAAATGATGTCTTGAGATTTCCCCAGCTGGAAAATGGCTTATTTCCAGCAGCATTAGTCAGCAATGAGACAGAATACACCGGATATGCCAATGTTTGGCTGAGGGATAACGTTTATCTGGCTTATTCTCACTATATTATCGGACAGACAGCGATCGCTGTCAAGAATATTCAGACTTTGATGAACTATTTTCAAAAGTTCCAAAGGCGTTTTATTAATATTATCCAAGGTCGAGTTAATCCTGAAAAGATCAGGGAACGTCCTCATATTCGTTTTGAGGGACGTACACTGACGGAAATTGACCAAGTTTGGCAACACGCACAAAATGATGCCCTTGGCTATTTTCTCTGGTTTTATTGTCGTTTGGCACGGGAAAAATATGTTCAGCTTTCCCCCCATTGTTTAGAAACAATCGCCCTATTCCCCTTATATTTTGAAGCGATTAGTTATTGGCAGGATGAGGATAGCGGTCACTGGGAAGAAACCCGCAAAATAGAAGCATCTAGCATCGGGGTTGTGGTAGCGGGATTACGCGAATTAAAAAGGTTATTAATCGAGACAGAGATAAATCTCACGGCCGAAAATCGCAGGATTACACCGGCATTTTTAGCGGACTTAATTGAGATAGGAGAACAAGCTTTATACCGTATTTTACCAGCCGAGTGTCTTCTACCAGTACCGCAAGCGAGAAGTTATGATGCAGCCCTACTTTTTTTGATTTATCCCTTACAAGTGGTGGAGACAAATATCGCCGATCAAATTCTTAATAATGTTATCGTTCACCTTCAGGGAGATTACGGTATTCGTCGCTATTTAGGTGATTCTTTTTGGTGTCGAGACTATCGCTTAATTCCCCCAGAAATCCGCACCACCGTATCGACAGAAAGGGAAAATTGGTTACAGGAACAAGGGAGAGGATTAAACCTAGGCGAAGAAGCACAATGGTGTATTTTTGATCCGATTATTTCTGCCATTTTTGCCATTAAATTCCAGAGTACAGGTCAGGAAAAATACCTCAACCTACAAACCCATTACTTTAATCGTTCTCTCGGACAAATTACGGGAAAAGATTCCCCTGTGGGTGAGTTTAAATGTCCCGAATTATACTATCTAGAACAGGGAAAATATATTCCTAATGATGCCACTCCTCTCCTTTGGACACAGGCTAATTTACAAATCGCATTGGAACTAATTAAGAAAAGTTTAAGCAAATAGTGTAATTCCGTTTGACCAGATAAAATTAAAACTATATATAAATTCGGGAGTTAAAAAATGCCTAATAACAACAATCAAACCGATATCAATAAAGCGATCGATGTGTGTATGGAGGAGCATAAAACCCTGAGAACGGAAATTTTACAAACCATACAAAATCGCACTAATGTTATTGTCTTCGGAGGCGCTCTAGTTTTGACTTTACTGGGAATTGGGATCAGTCCCATCGCTAACTTGATTTGATCGCTGACTACCTGCAAGATAAAGAAAGAGAACGAATCAGATAGGGAATTTACAAGGGGATAAAAATTAAAATCTTTGGCTCTCTTATTCCCCGTATGATGAGTTTAACTTAATATACGATCGATCGATCTTTGTGTCCTTTGTGTCTTTGTGGTTCGCTCCACTCCCCCGCCAGCCCAACTGTATCTTAGAATATATTTTACCCACCAAACTCAAGAGAGCCAATCTTTCTGATTTCAAGCTACCAACGACCGGCGCTAGTCACTGATAACTGAAAACTGATAACTGATAACTGATAACTGAAATGACTCGATCCTATTTTGCTACTACCGCTAGGGGACTAGAAGAAATTGCCGCTAGGGAATTAGAATGCCTAGGGGCCAAAGAAGTGAAACCAGTATTCACCGGAGTCCATTTTCAGGGAGATCTGGCCCTACTCTATCGAGTCAATCTTTGGTCAAGAATTATTTTTCGGGTTTTGGTTCCCATTGCCGAAATTCCCTGTGGGGATGGGAAGGAACTGTATGATGGCATTCAAGCCATTGATTGGCGCGATTATCTCACCAGTGAGGAAACTTTAGCGGTACAATGTACGGGAACGAACGATCGCCTCAATCACACCCATTACACCGCTTTAAGCATCAAAAACGCTATTATCGACCAACAGCGTCAACAGGGGAATCCCCGTTCTTTTGTGGATACAGAAAATCCCGACCTGCAAATTAACGCTCATATCGAGAAAAATCGCTGTGTGCTTAGTTTAGATAGTTCTGGTCACAGTTTGCATCGTCGCGGGTATCATCGGGCCATGGGAGTCGCACCTCTGAAAGAAAGTCTCGCCGCTGCTTTGGTAGAATTATCGGCATGGCAGGATGATATGGCGCTTTTAGACCCTTTCTGTGGTTCGGGAACCATTGTCATCGAAGCGACGTTAAAAGCTTTAAATATTGCCCCCGGTTTATCTCGTTCCCAGTTCGGATTTCAGAAATGGCCAGACTATCAACCGGATTTGTGGCAATCTTTGCTTCAGGAAGCTAAAGAAAAACAAAAATCTCAGCTAAATGCGCCAATTTATGCTAGTGATGCCGATTACGAGGTTTTGCATCAGGCCGAGGATAACGCCTATTTTTGTCAAGTGCAGGACTATATTAATTTTAGCTTGCAAAGCATCACCGACTTAGAACCGACGAGCGATCGAGGGATTATTCTCTGTAATCCCCCTTACGGCAAAAGATTGGGTAATACCGAAGAATTAGGGGCTTTATATAAATCCTTCGGTGATGTCTTAAAACAGAGGTTTAAGGGTTGGACAGCCTATATTTTATCGGGAAACAAAGAACTGACTAAACAAATCGGTCTGCGTTCTTCCCGTCGCACTCCCTTGTATAACGGTTCTTTGCCCTGTACCCTCTTAAAATATGAGTTGTATTAAGCTAAGACGCATTTAAGCCGCTTATTCTTAGATTAGCCGAATCTCCCCCGCCCCCCCTGCCCCCCGACATCGGGGGGGTTGCCTCTTGCAAGAGTGCCTCTTGCCTCATCTCAACCAGCAATTTAAATTCGCAGGCAGTTTGACTACATCAAAACCTTGAGACTGTCAAGAGCTAAATGAACATTTTGACGAACTGAGGCAGCAGAAGTGTGTAGATCCAGACGTTCAGCATCGGTCAAACGCACTTCCAGAATACTTTCCACACCCCGGCATCCTAAGCGACAGGGAACCCCCAGATAGACATCCTGTAAACCGTATTCACCCTTGAGATAGGCTGCCGCCGGCAGTAAACGGGATTGATTTCTCAATATCGTCTCGACCATGGTACAGGCAGAGGAAGCAGGGGCGTAATAAGCGCCGCCAGTTTGCAGTAATTTGACGATTTCAGCCCCACCGTTGCGAGTTCTCTCCACTAGACGATTAATTGTTATCTCGTCCATTAATTCGGTAATTGGCACACCACTGACGGTACAGTAACGGGGTAGGGGCAACATTAAATCACCGTGACCACCCAAGACCATGGCATGAACGTCGGCGGTACTAACCCCCAATTCCATGGCGATAAAGGTTTGTAAACGGGAAGAATCGAGGACTCCCGCCATTCCCATCACTCTTTGGGGGGGTAAACCGGTTGCTTGCCAGACTAGATAGGTCATCACATCAAGGGGATTAGTGATGACGATAAAAATGGCTTCCGGAGAATACTGGAGGCATTTAGTGGCGGCCTCGACGACAATTTTAGCATTGACATTCATGAGATCATCGCGACTCATGCCCGGTTTTCTGGCTAATCCGGCCGTAATCACGACAATATCCGAGCCTGCCGTGTCTTCGTAGTTATTAGTGCCAATAATCTCGCTGTCGTGCAGTTCTATGCCCTGAGCTTCCATCAAATCTAGGGCAATACCCTGGGGCAAACCATTGACGATATCGAGGAGAACCACATCGGCGAGGTTTTTTTCGGCGATGCGTTGGGCCAGGGTGCGTCCGACGTTACCAGCACCAATAACCGAGACTCGGGGCGATTGACAGGGGATGGGTGTATCGTAGAAGTCAACCATGGTTTATGGATGAGGCAATATCCTCATCAGGCGGGTTCCAGTTGTTCGAGCTTTAGCCACACACTGGGGGTAGGAACGTAGAATTTAACCAAAGCGTAATCATCTTTTACATCCAAGACTTCTGCTGTCGAGTTGAACATATAACTAGGTAAACGGCGATCGCTGGCTAAGGCTTCGAGGCTATTTTCTAGGTTTCCCGTCACCACGCGGACTAAAGCTCCTTTCTTAATTGTAGCTGCCATGTCTTTCTCGTTGAATTTGCTTGGGGGTTTCTTCTATAAATTGTTACATATTCCGGCGGGCCTCTGACAAGAGAGTGTGGGGTGTGGGGTGTGGGGTGTGGGGTGTGGGAATGATGAATTATGAATTATGAATTGGGGAGTGGGGAGAATAAATAAAAGCTGTCTCCTGAATACTGTCTCCTGTCTCGGAGTCTCCTCTCTCCTAACCCCACCGACAAACTTTTTCAGTAAACCCTAATTAAAACTCAACCATTTGACCATAACCTAAGAGAGTTTGTAGGGTGGCGAGGCGATTTTCCCAGACTTGTATTTGATAGACAGATAAATCTTTTTGTCTGGACATCACAGATTTAAATTGATAGCTAAATCGCTTTAAGGCATTTTGAGTTAAAGTAAAATTGCGAGGGCTGGGATTATTAGCCAATTGTTCTAATAGATTAGCCATTTCGTCCACTTCTTGCCCCCAAGTTTTTAAGGTTCGCTCCTCCATTGCCCATAGATTATTCACTATTAAAAATATCCACTCTTGACGCAGGGAATTAAACCTCGCCGCCGCCGTTTTGAAGGGTTGACGGTGGGGTAAAGGTTCGGTTTTTTTCGTAATTATCGATCCCTGAATGCGATTAAGAATTGTTTGCAGGTTGGTACTGAGGTTTTCTGTGGCAAAAAGAGCGAATCCCGAAGTGGGAAGATTACGAATAAATTGTAGTTGATCGATGGTGACTTGATCGGGTACTTTTAACAGACGGATACCGGGTATAATCAGAGCATTTCCCGCAATTTGGCGATCAAATAAAGACTGGGTTTTCTCTTCTAAAGTCCCCGTATCAAGAGCATAAGTCATTAAAAATATCAGATCTATCCATTGATTTTGTCCCCATTCTTCCCAGTTTTGTTGAATCCGATATAATCGTTCTTTTTGTTCTAGGGGAAACACCGCCGCCGACATTTTTAAGTGGGGACGAATCTGTTTTAAGCGAGTAGAAACCTGCGAGACAAAAGTATCAACCTGACGGATTTTAAAGCTAGTCCATTGTTCCCATAAAGCACCCCCAGTATTTAAAGTAATGGGATCAACTCCCGTCATTTGTTTAAATAACCAACGGCCAGATTTACCATAACCGTAGGTTTGATTATAATCTTGATTCTGGAAGGGATAGCGAATATAATCTAACTGCAAGCCATCCACATCATAATTCCTGACAATTTCCTCGTAAAGAGATAAAAGATAGTTCTGTACTTCGGGATTAGCAGGATCAAAAAAGGCCTTTTTCATGCCTTGACTGTAATCAAAAGAACCACCACTTTTATTAGTTGCCCCCCAATCGGGATTACGGGATAAAACTGGACCAAGATAATCTAAAGGTTGCTCTAATACCTTATTATGAGCTTGATTAGCCGCCGCAAAAACCCACACCCAGGCGTGGATTTCCATATTGCGTTCATGGGCTAATTTAACGGCAACTTTTAGGGGATCCCAACCTCTGGTTAAAGGGTTTTGTTCGGGGGCAACTTGACTGGGATAAATAGTATAACTGGCATTAACTGTCTCGAAAAAGACCACATTAATACCCGCCGCCGCCATGCGATCGAATACTTTAGCTAAATCCTCCTCATTTTTAGCTTCTACGATCGTGCCTCGATCTAACCACATTGCCCGTATTTCTGGTTGGGCAAATTGTCGATTAGTGGGATAATGATCCCAAAGATTTCGCCGCGCTTGTAGCCAAAATTCTCGCGCTTGGGTATAGTCCCCTTGGGCGATTAAATTCTGAAAATTATTTAAGGCTCCTTGGGCATTTTCTAGGGCTAAACGGAATCGTCTGGCTGTATCTGAGGTGGGGGAATTTTTCCCAAGATTATGAAATGCTTGTGCTAGGGATTTATCAGTATTGGATATATTACTATTACTGGCCTCTAAAGCTAAGAGAGTCGCCCCATAACGTCCGATTAATCCCTGCAATTCCGCCGTCATCTGGCTAATTTGTTGGGGAGTTAGACTTGCTCTGGGGGGAATTGCCTCGGTATTCGCACTTAATCTCCCCATTTCATTACCTGAAGTTTCCGCAGTCGGGGGTAGAGGGCGACGGGGAGCGGTCGCAACGCGCTCGCTACGCGAGATCGCCGTTGGTGTATTATTAATATTATTAACTATTGTTGATTGTCCTTGACAATAGGGCGCAATTGTGTTAATAGAAGAACTGCGATTAATGCCGTAGCGTTGCAGGGCGGTTTCTAGCCAAGCGCTATCGAGGGCGAGATTAGCGACGGCATCGCTGCCCCAGCGCCAACCGAGAAAGATCGAGTTATTATTGAGGACAACGGCGGGGGGATTGTTGCGCGCCCCCCAAACGGCGACGGTTTGGCTATTAACTCCCGTGGGGATAACCACACCACCGAGGAGACTGCTGGCTAAAGGTTTTTGGTTTTTCAGTTCACCTAAATTAGTCGGCCGCAGGGTGTAAGCTTGGGAGTGGGGATAGGCCCAGTAGGCCCCAAACAGCGATCGCAGTTGCTCGCGCACGGCGGGTTCCGAAAGATTTCCCGCCGGACCGGTGACGATAATTTTACCACCGCGATTCAGCCAACGGCTCAAGACATCAGCTTGTAAACCGGAAATAGTCTCGACGTTGGGGATGATCAGCACCTTAATTTTATTTAAATCCGTGTCGCTTTGCCACTGATTACTCTGGAGAATGCAGTAATTAACCCCGACATTTTGCAAACGTTCGGTTATATCTGTCCATTGATTGGCATTTTCTTGACTTTTTAACACTGCCACCGGTGTCGCTAAAACTGGGATCGGCAGCAAGACACCCACACAGGACAAAAGACAGGCAATTAGGGGCTTTTTAAACAGATGATCAAGATGGAAGGACGATCCCAGCACGTTTTTTTCTCTTAATTTTTTTTGGTTAACTCCTCCTGATCTTACCCAACTTAGCCAAAAAATAGTATCTTTGGGAACAAAAATTGCGCCTTAGTCGTCGGCAAGGCGGATTTTAGGGTATTAGTTGAATTTCCCCACTTCCCCACTTCCCCATTCATAATTCATAATTCATAATTCATAATTCATAATTCCCATCTCCCCATCCCCCCATTCCCCCACTTCCCCATTCCCCCATTCATAATTCATCATTCATAATTCATAATTCCCATCTCCCTATAACTGTAAGGACAATTGCCGAAAGTGATCGCCGCGATGTTCAAAACTTTGGTATTGGTCAAAACTAGCACAAGCGGGCGATAATAACACCACTTTAGCCTCTTTTGCTGCTGCTAGTTCGGCTGCGCGTTGAACTGCCCTGTCCATCGTTTCTACACATTCATAATCTTGATAACCTGCTGACTGTAAACGACGGGCAAAATCGGCGGCAGCGTCACCAATAAGCAGCACGGTGGCGACTTTTGCCTTAATTTCAGCGATCCAAGCCCGATCATCCCCTGCTTTTGCTTCCCCCCCCGCGATTAAAATCGCCGGACTAGGGACAGATTTTAAGCCCACTGCGGCGGCATCGTAGTTAGTTGCTTTACTATCATTAATAAAGTCTAGTCCTTTATAAGTACAAATGTACTCTAGACGATGGGCAACCCCGGGGAAAGTAGCGATCGCTTCGGTAATGGCTTTTTTCTCGATTCCCGCCAATCTAGCGGCGGCCACAGCCATAAGCAAATTCTGCTGATTGTGACTACCCACCATTTTCAGCAGATTAACCGGGGCAATTAACTCCCCAAAAGCCACGATCCAGTTATCTTGCAGATAAACACCACGACTAGGATCGCCCAAAAGTGCCTCTTTGCCCTGCACAGAAGTCCAATAAGCTTGTTGCCATTGACTAACACCGATTTGACGCAGATAGGGATCATCCCCGTTGAGGATTTGGCGATCGCTTCTTTGCAGTAAAGAGGCTTTAATCCGATAATAATTTTCCAGGGTTTGATGACGATTGAGGTGATCGGGGGTAAAAGTTGTCCAGATGCCGATTTTCGGCGATAAATCCCGACTGGACTCGATCTGATAACTACTAATCTCCGCAATAATCCAATCGTATTTATCAGCTTTTAAAGCCAATTCACAGGCAGCATAGCCGATATTACCGCAGGAAGGGGCATTTAACCCCGCTTTTTGAAAAATAGCGGCACAGAGGGCGGTGGTGGTGGTTTTGCCGTTAGTTCCCGTAATCCCCAACCAGGGGGAAGATTGCAGATAACGCCAAGCTAATTCTAATTCTCCGATCGTATCGATGCCTTTTTCTCTGGCAGTAATTAAAATCGGGGCATCCCAAGGCACGCCGGGGCTAACCACGATAAGATTGGGCAAGTCCGAAGCCTCTAGACTGAGATTTTGACCAAGATTGACCATAATTCCTTCCCTTTCCAGATTGGTTTTGGTCTCTTGTAAACCGGGAGCATCAGAGCGATCGCTTAATGTCACCTGCCAACCATCCCGTTTTAAGCACCTTGCCGCCGCTATTCCCGATCTTCCCAATCCAATAATCGCCGCTTTCGCCATCTTGTTGCAACTCTACTCAAGGGTCAATTTTTAGCAATCTCTATCCTACTGTGGATTAGGTCGAGTAATAACTAGGGTTTGCGGCAAAAAGTTTTTCGGTGGGGGCAGGGTGTGGGGTGTAGGGTGTGGGGTGTAGGGTGTAGGGTGTAGGGTGTAGGGTGTAGGGTTTTAGCGATTTTGAGCGGGTCAATTACCTAATTTTCAGGGAAAAAGTACCTGAATTTTCCACCCGATCACTCCTAGATAGGGGCTGCTGAAAAAGTTTTTCGTGGGGGCAGGGTGTGGCCCCCCCAACCCCCCCGACATCGGGGGGGTGGGGTGTGGGGTGTGGGGTTTTACCCATTTTCAGGTGGTCAATTACCTAATTTTCAGGGAAAAAATCCCTAAATTTTCCCCCCAATCACTCCAATGGTAGGCACTTTTTCAGGGAAAAAAAGTCTAAAAGCCTTATCCAACAAGGTTTTTAGATTTATTCAGCAAACCCTAGATATGGTACTTTTTGGAAACGAAAAAGTCTAAAAGTTTTACCCAACAAGGTTTTTAGATTTATTGAGCAAACCCTAAATAAGTAGTCGTGCAAAATTAATTTCCTAGTCGAGACAGGAGACGGGAGACGGGAGACGGGAGACGGGAGACGGGAGACAGCTATTAGGGATCGGATTTGAGTTTTCAGTTCACTGTTTCCTCACACCAGAAGTCTGACGGAGTAGTGGCTTAGATGTGTAATTAATTTTGTTAGGTACTTATCTTCCAAGAAAACAAAATTCTCTCGCTTACGTCTAGATCGATAAAATAAATGCAAGTACAATCTCTATAACAACGCTCCCTATTTATGAATCTAAAATCATCCTTAAAATTTACCCTACTGTTTTCACTTCTGGGGGGTTGTCTCCTGACGACACCCAGTCAAGCAACTCTCTTTGAACAAAGAGAAGTTAATCAAGAAGATTTTATCGCTATTGCCCGACCCTACGGTAACGGTAAATACGATTTACTGATTTTGCAACAAATCCCCGGTAAACGCCAATGTTGGGCGGTAAATGGCAGAGAACCGACCATTGTTCAGCCTCTTCTCCTCGATTTCGATTTTACCGGCAGTTGTGAACGGGCCACCGACAGTAACGGTTATTCCCTTCGCATTCAGGGCAAAGATTACGGTTTAGAATACCTGCTGCGTATCGTACAACGCAACGGGGAATTAGTCCTCGTGGGAACCCCCCGCAATCCCAGGCAATCGGAGGTAATTATTGGACGGACTAAAGGTTTAGGGACCGGTTTAATCCAAATTTATCTCATCGATGGCTGGCGCTTTACTAAACGCAGTCTAGCCGGTCAAAATCTCAGTCATATCTATCTAACTGCTGATAGTCCCAGTTTCAATCCTCCCCCGGAATTACTCGCGGGTAATAGTTATTCCCTCCCCAGAGAATCCGTCAAAGCAGAAACACCGGTTAATCCTTCTGCTAATCCCGAAGTGCGAGAATATACCTTTACGGCTGCAGAAACAGCAGTAGAGAGCAATCCTCAGCCAGCGGTCAATAATCCAGCACCAGAACCAAATTTAACGCCACCGTCCCCAGTTACCCCTAATTTGCCCCCCCTAACTCCTCCCAATTCCCAGAATAGTAATGCAATTGTACCACCACCGCCACCGCGTAATTTAGGCAATCAGAGAAGTTTATCAGACGTAATCACTTTTAATCGACCAGCTGCTAATCCCAGTAGTGGTAATATGAGCAATACTGGCCGCAAAGGTTTTAAAGTAGTAATTGAAGCTAAAACCGATAGCGATCGCACTAGGGTTCGTTCTCTCTATCCCGACGCTTTCCCCACTTCCCACCAAGGTCGTCGCGTCTGGCAAATAGGCGCGTTTAGTAGTCGTGATAAGGCTGAAAACGCTTTACAAAGTCTTGCCCCCCTGCGCGGATCGATCGTACCATTTTAGGGAACGCTGGAACTGCGTAACGGGGAACAGAGAGTGCATAGGGGTAATGGGAAAATGGGAAAATGGGAAAATGGGGAAATGGGGAAATGGGGGAATTTCAACTAAAACCCCAAAACCCTAAAACCCCAACTCTCAACTCCGGCCTCCTGACTCCTGACTCCTAGAGTAACTGATAACTGATAACTGATAACTGATAACTGATAACTGATAACTGATAACTGATAACTGATAACTGATAACTGATAACTGATAACTGAAAACATGGAAATATCGGAACTAAAAAAAGGTATCGAGATAGTAGGATTGCGCCTGGGTAAAACCCAGGACTATCTTTGACTTACCCACTTTAAGGGCGAAAATTAAAGACTTAGAACAGGTGGCAGCCGTCCCCACTTTTTGGGATAACCCCGATACTGCTCAAAAAACCCTGCAAGAACTAAATGAATGTAAATCTTCTTTAGAAACCTATCAGGGTTGGTGTGAACAATTAGAAGATACTAAGGCAATTATCGAGTTATTAGAATTAGAATCCGATCGAACTTTACTAGAAGAAGCGACGGACAATTTAACCCATTTACAGCATGACCTCGATCGCTGGGAATTGCAACAGCTTTTAAATGGTCCCTACGACGCAAAAGGAGCAGTTTTAACGATTAATGCGGGGGCCGGGGGAACCGATGCCCAAGATTGGACAGAAATGCTCCTGAGAATGTATTCTCGCTGGGCCGAGAAACAGGGTTATAAAGTCACTTTAGCGGAAATATCAGAAGGAGATGAAGCGGGAATTAAATCGGTGACAATTGAGATTGCCGGAACTTATGCTTACGGTTATCTGAAAGGAGAAAAAGGCACCCATCGGTTAGTCAGAATTTCCCCTTTTAATGCTAATGGTAAACGTCAAACCAGTTTCGCCGGGGTGGAAGTGATGCCAATTTTGGGCGATGATGCGGTGAGGGTAGAAATTCCCGATAAAGATTTAGAAATTACCACCACTAGATCCGGGGGAAAAGGTGGACAAAATGTTAATAAAGTGGAAACTGCCGTGCGTGTAGTTCATCTTCCCACAGGTATCGCTGTGCGTTGTACCCAAGAGCGATCGCAACTACAAAATAAAGAAAAAGCCCTAGCTTTATTAAAAGCGAAATTGTTAATTATTGCTCGGGAACAACAGGCTCAAGCGATCGCCGAAATTCGCGGAGATATGGTGGAGGCCGCTTGGGGCAATCAAATCCGTAACTATGTTTTTCATCCCTATCAATTAGTTAAGGATCTGCGTAGTAATGTGGAAACCACCGATGTTAGCGGGGTAATGAATGGGGATTTAGATAGCTTTATTGAAGCCTATTTACGTTTGGGGGGGAACAGTGCGGGTTATACTGATTCCTAAGATGAGAGCAGCTCTATTTTCTCGCAAATTCTGTTCTTATTGGCTTGTTAAG
Source organism: Microcystis sp. T1-4 (assembly GCF_000297435.1). Lineage (GTDB taxonomy): Bacteria > Cyanobacteriota > Cyanobacteriia > Cyanobacteriales > Microcystaceae > Microcystis. Next base: position 34,582 of record NZ_CAIP01000128.1, read on the forward strand.
CTATTTGTCCTCTACTAAGAAGAAAAATCAATGGTTATTATCGAGATTACCAATGTGGAAGAAATATTAAGCGAAAAAATTGGCTCTTTTGCCGCTAAAATCGTCCAAGCTCTAGCAGATGATGAAGGGAAAGTGGAAGAGGTTCTCATCAAAGAATTACAGGCTAATTTTCAGGAAAGGGGGATTAAAGCTAATCTGTTTAGCGTCACTGGGTTAGATATGCTCGGCAATGGCAGGCTAGAGGTTAAAGTTAATGTTCGTTCTGCTAATATGATGTCCTAAGAGAAGATAAAATCGCCAATGGTTGGGTTTAACTATATTTAACCCAACCTTATTCTGGTAGTTACCATCAAAAGCAATGGCACCGAAGCTCGGGTTTATAATAAACCAACAAAATGTAACGGTCCTTGACCGGTAATTAATTCGATAATAATTGCCAGAAAACCGATCATCGCTAATCGACCATTCCACACCTCAGCTGCCGTGGTCATTCCCCATTCCCAACGCTCCTGGGGATACATTTTCATATTCGCCTTCGGACGGGTAATTTGCTCGAAAGTGGTGGGGTTTTCCTCTAGGGATTTGACCACTAACTGGGAGAGAGATTCGATAAACATCGGGTGAGTGTTAAGAGCCGGTACTCGCTGAAAATGTTCAATTCCCGCTTCTTCCGCCACTTCTCGGTACTCTATATCGATTTCTTGCAGAGTTTCGATGTGTTCCGAGACAAAGCTAATCGGAACGACCAATAAATGCTTAATTCCCTGCTCTCCCAACCCTTTTAGAGCATCTTCAGTATAGGGTTTTAGCCATTCTACCGGACCAACGCGACTTTGATAGGCTAAAGTGTACTGATTGGGTCGGTTTAGTGTACGCATGATCGCCCTAGTGCATTCTTCAATTTGCCTTTGATAGGGATCTCCCGCTTCCTCCACATAACTTTGGGGGACACCATGGGCGCTAAAAAAGATATGTACTTGGTCAGGATTAGGACACTGCTCTAATTCTCGCGCAATCAGATCCGCCATAGCACTCAGATAAGTGGGATGATCGTACCAAGAGGGGATGAGAGTATATTCCGTCAAACGCAGATAGGGATCCTGCTGCCACATTTCCTCCAGTACACGAAAACTGGAACCACTGGTGCTGATGGAAAATTGGGGATAAAGAGGAAGAATAACTAATTTTTTGATATGATCCCGTTTAATCCGCTCGATCGCTTCTTCGGTGAAGGGATTCCAGTAACGCATCCCGATATAAACGCTCACCTCGCGGCCCATTTCCGCGAGACGTTGTTGCAGTGCCGTGGCCTGTGCTTCCGTAATCTTGAGTAAAGGGGAGCCACCACCAATCTGACGGTAATTCTCTTGGGATTTACTCGCTCTTAGCGTCGATATTAACCAAGCTAACGGTTTTTGTAATCCTTTGATCGGTAAACGGATGATCTCTGGGTCAGAAAAAAGGTTAAATAGAAAAGGACGCACATCCTCTAACCGCTCCGGCCCACCCAAATTTAATAATAGAACCCCAACGCGACCCATAGTGTTAACAGATAATTTTTAAATTTTCAGATTCTTTACCAAGTTTAACAATATATCGGTGGAACCGTTAAAACAAATTACAGACAATATAGAACTTAATCAAATCTTGGAGGTTGATCTTGGCTACAATTTTACGTCCCCTCAGTTATCAATATCAATGGCTTTACGATGGTATCTCCCGTCTGGCTGCCCTAGCGGTGGGTGGGGAGCCTCGTTTTCGGCAATTGGCCCTAGAAGATTTAAAAATCGCTAAAAATGACCCTATCCTGGATCTCTGTTGTGGTGCGGGTCAAACCACCCGTTATTTAGTCCTCCTATCCGATCGCTGTACTGGTTTAGATGTCTCTCCCCGGGCCCTGGAGCGAGCTAGTTTAGCGGTGCCGCAAGGGCATTATGTGGAGGGATTAGCCGAAAAAATGCCCTTTAGTGCCGGAGAATTCGCCTTTGTTCATACTAGCGCCGCTCTCCACGAAATGGAGCCGGAGCAGTTAGAGGAAATCCTTAAAGAAGTGTATCGAGTTCTCAGACCGGGGGGAATTTTTGCCCTCGTGGATTTTCATCGACCCACTAACCCGCTTTTTTGGCCCTCTTTGGCCCTATTTTTGCAATTATTTGAAACCCATACCGCTTGGCAGTTTATCGATAGGGACCTGATCCAATCTTTACAGGCGATCGGTTTTCGTGATTGTCAACAAAAATTATACGCTGGTGGTAGTTTACAGGTGATTCAAGCGGCCAAGTGAAGGGATGGATCTGGCATTATTTTCAGGGGCAGTCGGTCATTTATACTTAATAAGGCAACGGTTTTTTAATCAAGCTGAGTTTGATCGACTCAGTGCCAGTTACTTTTGAGAAGTTAATGACTAGAGCAAAAATTCTACAACCCGATTTAATTTTAGGGGATACGATTCTCGGTCTCACTCTGGAGATTTTGAGTCAGCATCAGATTAAGGGATTGATTCTCGATGTGGACGATACCCTTGTTCCCCTTCAGGAAACCACGGTTTCTGACGATTTACAGCGTTGGGTCGATTCCTTGCGTCTTTATCTACCGATTTGGTTGGTCAGCAATAATCTCAGTGAAAATCGGATCGGTGCGATCGCTGATAATTTACAACTTCCCTACCTTCTCGGTGCGGTGAAACCATCTCGACGCAAACTCCGGCAAGCGATGGCAGCCATGGGACTCCCCCCCCAACAAATTGCCATGGTTGGCGATCGCTTGTTTACCGATGTTTTAGCGGGAAATCGTCTGGGAATGTTTACCATTCTGGTGAAACCAATGGTAAATCCCTTGACTGGGGGGCAAGCTTATCCAATCCACGATTTTGAGGTGTGGATATCACAAATTCTCGGCGTTTCCCTGCATCCGCAGCATTACTTCATAAAACCTGACCAATCCTCACAAAAGTAAATATTAAAAAATACTTAAGTATAGAGGAAAATAGCGAAAAGTAGGAAATACTATAGGCAATTTGAAATGAGGTCAGCCCAGATAAAGACCTTAAATATAAGAAAGTGAATAGATAAGACCTCTTGTAAAAATCAAAAATTGTTGTTAGGGTTGGGAGTCAGTAGCCAGTAGTCAGTCCTCAGTCCCAATGAAAAAATTGTCACCCCCACAGATGAAAGAGGTTTCTTTCCCCACACCCTCTTTCAAGTCAGTAGTTAGGAGAATTAAGAATGAATAATAATCAGTTAAATGGTCTAATTATAGACTTTATGCCATTTAATCCTTATTTCTGCCGTTTTTGAACTCTGAAAAATTAATTATGCAAGAGGTTTATAAAAGAAGATGAGTTTCTAATCAGTTGCTGTCACCTGATCTAGGCTTAAAAATCTTGACCATTTCCCTGTTTATCTGCCTCCACATCTGCAGCTATTCTGAACCATTTAACACCTTTTCTGCCCTGGGTCTTCTCCTTGGCAAAATTAATCAAGTTTTTGCCATCCTCAACCGGAAAATTTAATTTAATTGTCTGGGTAATCAGTGCAGTTATTGAAGAATTTTTCCCAACCAATTAAGCAATCAACCTACTTCCTTCAGGGAACCTAGGGAAAAGATTATGCACAAAAATGATAGGATCGATCGATACCTAGCTGCCGTTAATCGCCCTCGATGAGACCTTTACGCCAACTTTACCGCTATTTAAGTTTATTTTGCCTCTGTCTTCTTCTGATCGTGGGCTGTCAGTCCACTAATTCCAATTTACCCCGGGGGGATAGCGATCGCCTGATGATTGGGACAACCCTAAAACCACGCTCGCTCGATCCGGCCGATAGTTATGAGTTAGCGGGACTTTTTATTATTTATAATCTCGGTGAAACTCTCTACACCTACGCCGAAGGAACCACTAATTTAAAGCCTCTCCTCGCCACGGAATTGCCCCAAATTAGCCCCGATGGTTTGACTTATACTATCCCAATACGTCGAGGAGTTATTTTTCATGATGGCACGGTTTTTAACGCAGAGGCGATGAAGTTTTCCCTAGAAAGATTTATCAAAAATGGTGGTGAACCTTCCTTTCTTCTCCGGGATACAATTGATAAAATCACCGTTACCAAAGAAGACGAAATTACTATTAAACTAACCAGACCTTTTGCCGCATTTCCCGCTCTTTTAGCTTATCCCGGAGCCTGTGCGGTTTCACCCAAATTTTATCAAATTGGCGAGGGTAAATTTAAACCCGAAGAATTTATCGGCACAGGACATTATCGATTAAAAGCAGTTACCAGCGATTCTTTTAGTTTAGAAGCCTTCGATCGCTATTGGGGAGAACCGGCCAAAAATAAGGGAGTTAATGTGCAAATTTATCTCTCGAATCCTGCCAATTTGTTTAACGGTTTTCAGACAGGTGCGGTGGATATTGCCTATCAATCTTTACTGGCTCCTCAAGTGAAAAAATTACGCACAGAAGCAGCCCAGGGAAAATGGCAAGCCATCGAATCTTCTGGGGCAGCAATTAACTTTATGAGCGTCAATCTCAAAAGTGAACCCACCCATAATATTTTAGTGCGACAAGCCATTGCTTCTCTTGTTGATCGAGATTTACTTAATGATCGCATTTTACAAGGTCAAGGCATCCCTCTTTTTAGTCTCATTCCTACTACTTTTTCCGAGTCACAACCAGTGTTTAAAGAGCGTTATGGCAATCATAATATAGAGCAAGCCAAACAATTACTAAAAGCGGCTGGTTATAGTCCGGAAAAACCCGCAATTGTAGAAGTTTGGCACTCCTCCGGATCGATCACTTCCAGCACTGTGGCGGCAGTGTTGAAAGCCCTATCAAAACGGGATTTAGATAATAGGATTCAATTTGAACCCAATAGTATCCTAGGAGCGGCATTTTTCCGTAATATTAGCCGGGGACTTTATACCACTGCTCTATCTAATTGGTATCCAGATTTTTTGGATGCAGATAACTATATTTATCCCTTTTTAGATTGTGCTAAAGGTTCCCCAGAAACGGGCTGCGAAGAAGGCGGCTCGCAAAGTCAAGGCTCATTTTTTTACAGTCAAGAAATGAATCAATTAATCGCCCAATCCCGTCAGGAAAGTAACCCAGCTAAAAGAAAGCAAATTTTTGGCAAAATTCAAGAAATTCTCGCCGATGAAGTTCCCTATATTCCCCTTTGGCAAACCAAGGAATACGCTTTTGCTCGCCATGGCATCAGGGGAGTTATCATCAATCCCAGTCAAACTTTTCCCTTCTGGACAATTGCCAAAAAATCCTGATAATTAATTATTAGGAGTCAGCCTTGAATCAGTTATCAGTTATCAGTTATCAGATGTGAGTTTTCAGTTCACTGATTACTGTTTACTGTTCACTGACAAAACTCCCCACTTCCTTCTCCCTTCCATCTCTTCCATTCTCCATTTTGCTATGAAACTAACAGCAATGTCCTTTAATGTTCGCTACGATAAACCCGATCCCGATGAGCGTAATTGGCGAGTAAGAAGGGAAGCAGTAGCGGCTTTAATTGCTCACTATTCTCCTGATATAATTGGTACTCAGGAGGCTCGCGCTAATCAATTATTGGATCTACACCGTTTATTGCCAAAATACCAAAGTCTAGGCAGCGATCGCAGGGGGACAGGATTAGATGAACATTGTGCAATTTTATATCAACCAAGTCGGTTAAAATGTTTAGAAATATACGAATTTTGGCTATCAGAAACCCCCGATATTATTGGCAGTATTACCGAAGCTTGGGGTAATCCTTATCCCCGCATGGTAACGGGGGCTAAATTTCGCACTCTTGAGGGGCAAACTTTGCAGTTTTATAACACCCATCTCGATTACTATAGCGACAAAGCTAAGGACTTAGGTGCTAAGTGCATACAGGAGCATTTTTGTCAACTAGATTTAACAGAAGATTACCTATTTTTAACGGGGGATTTTAATGTTAATTCTCAGCAATTACCCCGTCAGATTTTAACTCAACCTCTCCAGTCAGACATTAAATTAAAGGACGCTTTAGCAGATTGGGAATTAGCAGAACAAATGAGCTTTAATAATTACACTGATACTCCTTATTTAGCCATCGATACCATTTATTATGATAGCCGTTTACAGTTAGATTGGGCAAAAGTTGATCGTTCCCGTTGGCTGAATCTTATTCCTTCCGATCATTATCCCGTAATTGCTGCTTTTACCTTGCCCTAAAAATAGATTATTTTTGTATTTAGCAAATATATAGAGGGGGAAAGCTGCAGCAGACTTTGGTAATTCAATAGTTAAATTTCTTAAGTGTTTTAAACAGGAAAAAACTTAACCAGTGGTATTTTTATGACGACTTTACTAGGAATTATCCCGACTTTTGTGGGGAGAACTGGGTTAAATTTGCTTCAAACTGGCAGTTTTGTACTAGGGAGTTTTAGCTTAACTATAAAGGTTATTTTTGGGCGTTGTCAGATCAGAATATGAAAGATGCAATGCAATCCCTGCTATCAAAGTAATTTCAGTTGCAAGCTGATTCGGATCATCTTTCAATTTGACAACGCCAAATAATTGGGTATTGGTGACAGATGATACTGATTTTAATTATGTAGATGGACTGATTTTAGAACGTTGGTAAGGAGCGCATCACCTACAAAAACAGCCTACAATATTACTAGGCGATCGAATATTCCCCGAAATTCAGATGAGTCAATCCCCCGTCACTATCACCTATTCCCTAGAAACTGTTCTAACAAGAATCGAAGGCAAGTTAGACTCTTTACAGAAAGATGTCACCGATCTAAAAGTAGATATGGCCGAGGTGAAAACCGAACTCAAAAGTATTGATAGGCGATTGGAAAAAGTAGAGGGAACACAGAACGCTTTAATTAAGGATGTATCCGACCTTAAGGGAGCAAAATCGTTGATTATTCCCGTGGTAGTGGCAGTATTAACCAGTATTCTGACTCTGCTGGTGCGATCGATCCCTAATCCTTAAAAGTTTCCCCGTTTGTATAGTAAATTCGTAGGTCGGGTTGAGGCAACGAAACCCGACATAAATCCTCGGTTGTTGGGTTTCACTATCGTTCAACCCAACCTACAGCTTAAAAGCTTCCCCCCCCCTTGCCCCCCCGACATCGGGGGGGTTAGGGTAGGTTGATTCATGAATCAACCTACGGCAACTTATCCCTTGTTCCGACGACCTTTAACCCCCAGTAAACCCAATCCGAACAGGGACAACGCCGCGATCGCACCAGGTTCGGGAGTGGCGACCGAGGGGGGTATGTCGGCTGTGTTGATCTGGAAACTGTTAGAAGTGATACTGGCAAAGAAACTCGCTCCATTAGCAAACCGGTTTCCCGATAACGTGGCGATGCCCGTCGGGGTTTGGCTAGGAGAAGAGGCGTTCCAGCCGAAAGCTCCACTGGTGCTGGTAACGTATAACCAGTATTTAGTACCGGCGGTAAACGTGAAGGGGCCAGTGGGAGTGAAGGTGTAGTTAAAGACTCCCAGTCCTTGAGGGGTGGGATTGGTGAAACTGGCGAGGACGGTACTGCCCGGATTGCTACCCCCGACATCATTGCGGATCTGGACGAGGGGAGCCACTCCGGTTTGGTAGCCACCGAGTCGCAGGATGGCGTTGTCGAGGCTGTAATTGTTACCCGCGGGCAGGGTAAAGGCGAGTGCTTTTATAACACTAACACCACTTAAAGTAGTACTATTATTATCATTCGTTTGTGGGAGATTCCCGATCAGAACCGCCGCGCGGACAGGGTTTACCCCCCCGTTAGTACAAGAGAACTGCTAATGCCCGCTAACACCAAAGACACAGGTAAGGTTTTCATGATTTCTAAAAAAGTTCAGAAAGATTGCCTTAATTCTATGGCAGCTGTCTCTTCTGTTCAACTATTGATTAGATTTTGTCATCATTTACCGTCTGGTATGATATTT
>NZ_CAIP01000127.1 GCF_000297435.1 Microcystis sp. T1-4
ACTGATTAACTAGAAATTTGAGAAAAGATTAATAAAGGGTTTTTTATTTTTCCAGCGATAGGTATTAAAATCTCGATTATCAATTGATAAGATAAGTCCATTTCCTAACTCTTCTGCTAAGATAACTAGGGAGGCATCGGCTAAGTCCATTGGCAGACTTTGATATTGTTTCATAAGGTCTTGAATTCTTTCTAGATGAGTATTTTCAAGGTGAAATAATAGAAATTTTTGGGGATGTCTCTCAAATACGTTCATTAATTTTATTTGTTTTTCAACTCCTGTATAGAGATTTGGAGAACGTTGTAAAAGAAGATGACAACTTTCTGTTAAAACACACCAAGTTGTAATTAGGGGTTGAGAAGAATACTGTGCTAAGGTTTGCTGTGCTATTAGATGATATTGATCTTTATTGTTAAATAAAGCCACCCAGAACCCAGTATCAACGATGATCATATTTAGCTTTTAATCCTTCTTTGAGAACGGATTTATAATTAGTAGAAAGGTCTGATTCTGCACTAATACAACCGATTAATCCAGATTCTTTTAAAATGTCTAGGGTACTTTGAGCTTCAGGGTTTATTTTTGCTGCAATCTCTGGCTTTTTTGCTAAAGAATAGCGTTTTTTTAATAACTCAATAAAATCAATCAGTAAGTTTTGTGCTTCTTCAGGTAATTGGTTAATATCTTGTTGAATTTGTTCTAAGTTAATCATTAATTTTCCTCTGTTAAGGTTTTTAAATAGGCTGCTAATCTTTAAGCGACTGTTTCTGACATTTAAACCTCCTGATTTGTTTCCGACTGTCACCTGTTACTTAATCGATTAATATTAATTCCAATGCTTGATTAATAATTTTATTTTTATCGATCATAGCCTCAATTTCTTCGGGTTTATATATACCTTCAAAAGCTTCTAATGCCCCTTGTCTTAAAGCGGAAGAATAAGCATCATCTAAGGTTTCTTTTAATTCTTCTATTGTTAGATAGTTTCCTCCAGTTTTACGTCGTTGATTAATGCGTTGAATCTGTCGAACAGAATTAGAAATAGAGGTTTCCCATGAGCGGGTACTGCGGTTTTCTGCTTGCTGCTTAATCAGATGTAATAGGACAATAATACTAAAGCTAAAAATCTTATTGAGCTTATCATCCTTACTCATTTCTGTCATTTCCTCTACCAAAATCAAGGCATCGGGAACATTGCCAGCTAGTAATAGATTTTTTAACTCTAATAATTCTTCCATTTTTTACTTTTTTTTACTGATTAACCTCTTAATTTAGTAATTTGTCCTTTACATTAGATATTGTTAAAGTTGGAAAAACAAGCGAAAACTTTTGCCTGTTCTCTTGCCTTATTAAGGAAAATTTAGCCTTGTTTCATGAGCCTTGCCCTCCTTTTTGCCACTAAATCCCACTTTATCCCACAAAAATTATTGTATCAGAAAATCCAAAATGGCCACAAATTCCCACAGACAAAACCAAAGTGAACATCTAGATTGTAAGAATCACTTAGTTTTTTGGATTTTTATCAGGTTATGAACAAGATACTAGCTAATTGTATCAGCTTAGGGATCGGATTGGGTGCGATCGGGGTGGCGTTACCTGCACAGGCCGCCTCTTTTCAGGGTTTAGGGTTCTTAAATGCTATCAATTTAATTAGCCGTGCGCAGGGAGTATCGGCAGATGGGTCTGTTGTTGTTGGTGAAAGCGCCAGTGCTGGTTATCAGGCATTCCGTTGGACACAAGCAACGGGAATGGTAGGACTGGGGTACTTACATTCTGGGGTTGATTTATATAGCTATGCTTTAGGAGTATCAGGGGATGGGTCTGTTGTGGTTGGTCACAGCCGGAATACCAGCAATAATGGTACGGATGCATTCCGTTGGACACAAGCAACGGGGATGGTGGGACTAGGGAACTTATCGGGGGGAGGCATTACCCCTATCAGTGCTAATGGAGTATCAGCAGATGGGTCTGTTGTTGTTGGTTATAGCAATAGTGCTGGTGGCCAGGAGGCATTCCGTTGGACAGAAGCAACGGGGATGGTGGGACTAGGGGAGCTATCTGGGGGTGCTTTCCAGAGCAAGGCTTTAGGAGTATCAGGGGATGGGTCTGTTGTTGTTGGTTATAGCAATAGTGCTGGTGGCCAGGAGGCATTCCGTTGGACAGAAGCAACGGGGATGGTGGGACTAGGGGACTTAGATAATGGGTTTGGTTATCTTCTATCTGCAGCTAATGGAGTATCAGCCAATGGGTCTGTTGTTGTTGGTGAGGGCAATAGTGCTAATGGCCCTGAAGCATTCCGTTGGACAGAAACAACGGGAATGGTAGGACTGGGGGACTTATCTGGAGGTAGTTTCTATAGCACTGCTTCAGGAGTATCAGCCGATGGGTCTGTTGTGGTTGGTAATAGCAATAGTGCTAATGGTCAAGAGGCATTCATCTGGAATTCCAGACAAGGGATGCGGAGCTTAAGAGAGATTTTAACTAATGATTATGGTTTAGATTTAACCGGTTGGACTTTAATACAGGCGACTGGCATTTCTGCCGATGGGTTAACAATTGTGGGTACTGGACTTAACCCTAATAATAATGTTGAATCTTGGATTGCTCGTTTAAATCCGCAAAATAATCCATCTGTACCGGAGCCTAGTTCTATATTAGGGTTAGGACTGTTTTCTTTGGTGGGTTTTTTAATTAAGAAACGGTCATAATCTAACCTGACTTTGATGGGAAAGTCTATAAATTCCCTATTTTTAGCATTTCAATCAGTTAGCATCTCAATCATTAGATAAAAGGGCATCCTCGAAAGGGGTGCTTTTTTGTCGTTCGGATGTATCGATCGAGCTACAATAAAAGGGACTTCTCTAGGCGAAAATATGGCTACAGGCATCGATATTAGCGAATTTATTGTTGCTAGTCCGGATATTTGTAATGCTCGTCCCCGGATCGCGGGAACTAGAATCACGATTCAAAGTTTAGTCATGGATCATAAAACGGGAATGAGTGCCGAAGCGATCGCTAGGGAGTATCCTCAGTTAAGTCTGGCTCAAATTTATAGCGCTCTAGCGTATTATCACGCGAATAAAGAACAGATAGAGGCCGATATCGATGCTTACCGAGCCGATTGTGAAGACTGGGAATCCCGATATCGAGCCGGTGAATTGTAATGAGTCAAATCCGTCTCTACCTTGATGAAGATGCGGGTCAACGCTCGGTCGTGGAAGCTTTGCGGAATCTGAAGATTGATGTAATTACCACTTGGGAAGCGAAAAACATTCAGCTACCCGATCCTGATCAACTGGTTTAGGCAACCCAGCAAGGCCGGGTAATTTATACTTTTAATGTAGGCGATTTTTGTCGATTGCATAAATCCTATATGACGCGCTCGATCGGCCATACGGGAATTATTGTGGCCGCAAAACAAAGATATTCCGTGGGAGAACAGGTAAAAGCTATTGCTAATTTAATCGCTACTCGCTCTGCCGAAGATATCAAGAATCAACTCGTCTTTTTAGGGGATTATCTAGAATAGAAGGCGGTCAGTAAGGTATAGCCATTTCAATTAAAATTGAGAATATTAATCCCAGAGTTCATAAGGGTTTTGTCGGTCTAGAGTGTATCAGACTTATCTGAAATGACTATAACTAATGATTTCGTTAGTACCGGAACCTAGTTCTATTTTAGGGTTAGGCCTGTTTTCTTTGGTGGGTTTTTTAATTAAGAAACGGTCATAATCTAACCTAACTTTGATGGGAAAGTCCATAAATTCCCTATTTTTGGCATTTCAATCAGTTAGCGTCTCAATCATTAGATAAAAGGGCATCCTCGAAAGGGGGGCTTTTTTGTTGTTCGGATGTATCGATCGATCTACTCTGTTCTCACTCAACAACCTCGGAGAAAGCGGGTTTCTTAACAAAAAAATCTGAGCTTTAATTTAGATATTTACCAGAAACCCGCTTTCTGTTCCACTGACTGATAATAAACCTCAAAACAATCCTATTCATGGTTATTTGCCCGTTTTTAGTCCTGATTTCAAAGCAGATTTGGCTTGGTGGTATCGAAACGAACCGAAAAAAGGCGATAAAATCTTAGACTTAGTAGCAGATATTTTGGATGGCGATCCGTTTACAGGATTGGGTAAACCCGAACCTCTTAAGTATATTGCTGCCGACCCTTGGTCACGACGGATCGATTTAGAGCATCGTTTGGTTTATAAAGTCACAGGAAATAAGGTTTATTTTTTACAAGCTCGTTATCATTATCAATCAGGCTAAACTCAGACAAACCCATCAAGAACTGTTACAGGAGAAAGGGGACAAAGAACTTAGTGAGTCCCCCCTCGCAGCTAGGTGAAGCAACAGCCCAACCCAAGACAGAAGGAGGACAGTGAAACAGTACACACTAAACTAAGCAAAGCTGTAGCCTACGTTACATTTTAATAAATCTTTACATTCCTCCAAGATTTAATCCTCATAAATGCGGCACTCTAAGGCATCGGGATTGGCTTCGCAGTAGGACTGGAGTGAGTTATTCCCCTGTTTTTTGACCCGTTGATGGGAAGCTTCGGCTTGGAGTTCCTCCACCACATCCCAGGCTGCGGCGCAATCGGGAGAGATTTCACCCTTGGCCGCGCAAATTGCCCGTGCGTCTTCCCGGGCTGCTTCAATTTCATCTTCAATGAACAACCGCTTGGGCTTTTCGACAAAATCGCTCTTGAAGAGAATATCACTCACAGAAATAATGCCCAGCAAAGTTTTGCCCTGAATCACCGGGGCGCGGCGAATGCGGGTTTGAGCAAATAACCGGGCTACATATTCCACCCCCAGTTCGGGATTGACGACCACACAGGGCTTGGCCATAATTTCATAGACCCGCATAGTTTTAGGATCGTGGCCAAAGGCCGCCACTTTGTAAACGATGTCGGTTTCGGTGACAATTCCATAGGGGTCCTGTTCATGGCGCGGTTCGACAATCAAACCCCGCAGTTTTTTTTCTTTCATCAATTTCACGGCATCGGCAACCGTTGCCGAACCACGAATGGTGACAACGTTTTGGGTCATAATTTCTTGAGCTTGCAGCATAGGAGTTGGATGGTGTTGTTAAATTAAAGAACTGGTATAAATGCAAAAGTTGACTAGGGTTGTCCCGATAGCAATTTCCTGGACTCTTGTGGGCTGAGTGCCACTTTGAACACAGATGACAAAGACCAATGGGCGCTCGCTGGTTGGGGCTGGGGCGGCATGGCCGCAGCTGTGCTCCCCTGAATGCCTGGAGCATAGGCCTCCAGCACAGCGCCGTTTTGCCAACACATGGCGATGAAATAATCACACACTGGGCATTCCGTCTGAGCAACCTGCCGGGCTGGACACTTATATCCTGCGGGCAGGCGATCGCTCAAGAGCCGTTGAGCTACGCTGCCACAGTTGGGACACCGAATTTCTATAAGCTTGTTCATCGCCATACCTCAAAATTGAATAGTGGTGTGAGAAGGAAAGGGTCAACGTCGGACGTTTGCCCAGAGTGTTCGTTCACGGTGGAAGACTTATAATTGTCGTTCTACTGCAGCCGTAAATTCTTCATAGGGTTTAACCCCAACTAATGTTTCTATCAATTTCCCCTGTTTAAATACCATGACAGCCGGAATACTTTTAATTCCAAAGCGTTTGGCCACGGGTTTGTTACTGTCCAGGTCAAGTTTGAAGACTTTGGCGCGATCGCGATAGTCATCGGCCAATCGATCGATCAACGGTGCCACCAGTTTGCAAGGTCCACACCAGGTTGCCGTGCAATCTACCACCAACAGGGATTCACTCTTTAAGAGGGAATCAAATTCAGTTTCATCTTGAATAAATGTAGCCGTACCCATGTTTATATCTCCAAATTGATGCTGTGTAACTTAGGACAAATTCTCTGCTCGCTGCGTTTTACAAGATAAATTCAGCCTTGAACCGCTCCTCCTCTAAAAATGCTTGGCTTTTGACTCTTTAACTTTCCCCCAGAAGGGGGTTGGGGTTCAGGACTATGAATAAAGAAAAATGGCATTAGTCAATGTCCGCCTCCCGGGGGTATCGTCTATAGTTTGGTTGTCCCAGACATCGATGGTGAGATCTAGTCTCTGCTCATGCAGGGGTTTTACTTTGTAAGTCGTCATCGGCTGCCCCCAATCAAAACAAATTTGCGACGTTAAGTTGCGATAATATAGTTTTGCAAGTTATTGCATTTAGATACCCTATGACAGCGACCCCTTCCAACGATTTATCTGCCTGGGAGCGGCTAGAACAAGGCAGACAAGCAAAAGCAAGCAACGGTGGTTATGCGGGCTACGGCTCCCCTGCCTTTGGACAACGATCGATCGATGGGGAATTAGTGGATGATCCGGAAGAGTGCCGGGTCATTGAACTGATTCGCCGTCATCACAAATCAGGGAAATCCTTGCAGAAGATCGCCGATTGGCTTAATGAACAGGGCTACACCACCAAACGCGGTCAACCATGGCAGCGTATTTCCGTAAAGCGGGTGCTGGATCGACTTTATGGAAAGGTGTCCAGAATTTCCGGAGTAACCCTTTAGGCCGACCAGAACCCGGAAGTACTCACCCCAGCGTCTGGTGATGCCGCTCCTAAAACCATTAGAGGCTGAATAACCCCTAAATAAAAAGTTTCAGGCTTTAACCTGTTACATCCGTCTATGATACACCGAAGTGGGTCTAAAATCTTTACGAGTTTAATAAAAATTGTAACAAAACGTTACATCTTTTAGGAAAAAGTTAAATGACGCTACACTTTGAGATAGTTTTAGAACGGGTTTCAGCAACTCTGAGAGTCTGGGTTCTTTGCCCGGGGGCTAGTCTGCCTATCTTGGCCTTTGCGATTGCGGGATGGTGCTGATGTCCTTTGATACACCTCTGAGTTGGGCCCCCGATCTGGAAAAGGCGATCGATCGCCACCCCTTGACGGTGCCGCCAACGACTTCCCTGGCAGATGCGATCGCCATGATCGGTCAGGCCCATAGCCGTCTGTGTTTACTCACCGATGACCTATCCCCTCTAGCTGCTCCGGCCGGAGAAGCGCGTGTTAGCTGTCTGCTGGTGGTGCAAGGGCAAGAGTTATTAGGAATTTTGACAGAACGGGATGTGGTGCGACTCACCGCTCAAGGAATTAACCTGACCGAGACAACCGTTGCCGATGTGATGGTACATCCCCTGATCACGTTGCCCCAGCAATCTGCTCAAGACATTTTTGCTGCCCTGTTTTTGTTTCGGCGCTACCGCATTCGCCATTTGCCGATTGTCGATGACCAAGGACACTTAATCGGGGTGATCTCCCATGAAAGTATTCGCCAGATTTTGCGTCCGGCCAATCTGTTGCGGTTTCGTCGCGTATCCGATGTGATGACCAGTCAAGTGGTACAGGCCCCACTCACCGCCACAGTCCTGCAATTGGCCCAGTTAATGGCTGAACATCGTGTCAGTTGTGTGGTGATCACCCAACGAGATTCAGAGGACAATGACTGCCCGGTGGGTATTGTGACAGAGCGAGATCTTGTCCAGTTTCAAGCAGTTCAAATCGATCTGCACAAAACTAGGGCCCAGACGGTGATGAGTACGCCCTTATTTCTCCTCAACCCCGAGGATTCCCTGTGGACGGCCCATCAGGAAATGCAAAAACGGCGGGTGGGGCGTTTGGTGGTTTCTTGGAACTGGGGTCGGGGGTTGGGTATTGTCACACAAACCAGTCTGTTAAGGGTTTTTGACCCGATGGAAATGTATGGGGTGATTGAAAATTTACAACAAACCATTCAACAGCTAGAGTCCGAGCGATCGCCCTCTCTTCCTTCCCCACCAGCGGACTTATTACCCCAACGGACCCGCACCCCATCAGAAAAAGAGAGCGCTGGCGATCGCGAATTATTACTGGCCTTGCTGGACAATGCTTACAAAGACGTAAAGTATATGTTGGCTAACTTAGATATTGTCGTCGAGCAGCGGCGATCTTTGCTTCAATCTGTTCTAGATAAGCTTGCCCACCTCGGTCGTGAAATTAGCTCTTAAATAACCAGCTTGCTTCTATTCATACTAAATCTGGTTAA
>NZ_CAIP01000126.1 GCF_000297435.1 Microcystis sp. T1-4
GGGGAACAATGAAAAACGCTGCAAAATGCTTATTCTCAAACAATCATCATTATGACCGCTCTCACTGGAAAATATACTCTTAGTCAATATTTTGAGCAGGAAATACAATCCCAAACTCGTCATGAATATCTGGATGGAAAAATTATTGCTATGACAGGAGGGACACCGACTCATAATCGCATTATTAGTAATTTATTGGTGGCTTTATATACTGGACTAAAGAATCAACCCTATGCCGTTTTTGTCACCGATCAGCGTTTATGGATACCTGAGCGTCAAATAGCTACCTATCCTGATATTATGGTAGTGTCTGAACCTCTCACTTATCAAGAAGGACGCAAAGATACTTTAATTAATCCTGTTTTAATCGCTGAGGTTTTGTCTGCTGCAACGGCAAATTACGACAGAGAAGAAAAGTTTGCCGCTTATCGAACCATTGCAACTTTTCAGGAATATTTATTGATTTCTCAGGAAAAATGTTATATTGAACATTTTCAAAAGGAAGGCGATTGCTGGTTGTTTACAGCTTATGAATCTGATAGGATAATTCATTTAAACTCTTTGCGGGTTGAGGTGGAGATAGCAGATATTTATAACAAGGTAATCTTTAGTTAAAGCTTTAAATTTGAAGCTTTTGTTATCATTAAACTAGACTAATCTTGGTCAGGAGTTAATTTTATGATATCCCCTCAAATTATTGAACTGGAACAAAAGTTACGAAATTTTTCGTTTGAAGATAAACAATGGTTATTAGAACAGTTACACAAGCATTTAGAAGGTTTCAAAGAAAATGTAAATAGAAAACAGGTCAAAGATTTGATTATGGAAACATTAAATGAGGTTCAAAATATGCCCGATAATTGTTATCATGAAGTTTGGCAAAAATTTGATGACGCTTGTGTGAGAATTTCAGGAAACTTAGAAGAATCTGATTTACTATGATGTTTGCTCAAGATTCACCTCTTGTTATTCTTGATACTTCGGTTTTTCTTTCAGCTTTGTTAAGTAAAAATCCTAACAGTGCGCCTTGTCAAATTATTCGTTATTGGCGAGAGGGTAGATTTAAGTTAGTTATTTCTCCTCAATTATTGGAGGAATTGGTTGAAAAACTATTACTGAAAAATATTGACAGAAATTATATTAAGGAGATTTTAACGGCTATTTTTTATACTGCTATCAAAATTCAAGGCATTTATCAAGCAACGCTACTCGATCAGGTTGATCCAAATGATAATATGTTTTTGGCAGCCGCTTACGAAATAGGTGCTGATTATCTAGTTTCTTTAGATAAAAAACACATTTTACCGCTAAAGCATTATCATCATACACAAATTTTGTCCCCAAATTTATTCTTACAAGTCTTACAAAATAGTTAAAGGTAAAAAGGCGATCGCGTCTATTTGTAAAGAGATAATCCTAATCGTTAGGATTTCTTTGAAGATAGGATTTAAAGACAGGATTAATAGGAAAATAGGACGAGGTTTCTGATGATAATTTATCGAGTAAACAGCGTCTCATTAATGACTGAATAGTTGCCCAAAATTCAGAAGTAGATAAGTCAAGACTAGCAGTTTTGGGAAACTTTTCTACCGCTTCAGTTTGATTAGCTAACCAGTGTATCACCTTTTTTTCTGTTGCGGATAAACGCTGTAAATGACATTCGATCGAGTCTTCTATATCCCCCAAATAAATTTCATTTTTCATTTGTTCTAAAAATAAGGATACTTCTCCATCAAATAGCTCAATAATAGTTGAGGAGATGATATTTAACCAGTTAGGATGACCTTGATAAAGTTCGCTCAGTTTCGTCCATTTCTCCTCACTTTTTAAACCGTATTCTTTGAATATTTCTTCAAATTCTGTTGTTAAACCTTGCAGGTATAAAGTTTTAATTTTATCGGATTTTAAGGTGACAAAATCTCTGGGAAGTTCCCAACTAATTAAAATCAAACAACTTTGATGAGATGTGGTAGCAATTTGATGAAAAAATTTATGATAATCCTGACAGTCGGGTAAATATTTACCTGCTAATTCCCCCAGTTTAAAAATATTCTGCACATCATCAAGAATAATTAAACAACGATAGGAGCTTAGATAATCTATTATATCAGGTAAGGGGGTTGATAGAGATTGGGCGAAAAACTGTTTTAGATCATCTTTGAGAGCGATTAATTGAGGAATATTTTCCAGACTGCGATAAATAATATAATCAAATTGTGGGGCAATTTCTGAAACTAATTTAAGGGTTAAAGCTGTTTTTCCGATTCCAGTTAACCCATAAATGGTAATTAATCGAGTTTTATTATCTAGCCATTCTTTTAAGGTTGATATTTCTAACTTACGTCCATAGTTATACCTTAATTCAGGAGCTTTTGTTAAGTCAATTATGGGGTATAGATGATCATTATCTGGAAAATTTGAAGACTTTTTTAAGTTGTTTTCTGAATAGGAGTTATTTTCTCTACAGATATTAACGCGACTGTTACTAATGTTATTACTGTTAGGAGAGTTAACAAAGTGATAAATAATAGATGAAGCTTTATTTTCTAAAATAGAACGAACATTAGACTTTTTTATATCTTCTTCAAAAACATCTGATAACAGTTGCCATAACTTCCATGCTTCTTTTTTTATATGGTCATAACTGCGCTGATTATCTTTGGCAATTTCTTCATAATCTTGATGTTCCCAAATACCCTGTAAGATGGATTCTTGCAATGAATCAAGATGTTTACCGGTTTTGTCTAATACCTGTTTATCAGTCCATTCTAAAAGGTTTTGAATATCCATATAAGTAAGCGATAGAACATTTGTATTGCTGGTTGGGATCAGGGAACATATTTTAGTTTTCTCGTTTTTTTATCAGACTAATAATCATTTTACTTCCCTCTTGCAAGAGATCAATGTATTGCCTACGAACATTTTACCCCATAAAGTCGGGAAGGGCAAACTGTCATACCAAATTCGCCTTAGAAAGTAAAGCTTGTAGTCATATTACTCGTAGGGTGCGCCTTTCAATAGCGTAACGCACCAATTTAATAATAGAGGTGGTGCGTTACGGCGAATTATTAATTTTGGTTTTTTGACTAAATTGATAGCCGCCTAACGCACCCTACACTCTACGGACT
>NZ_CAIP01000125.1 GCF_000297435.1 Microcystis sp. T1-4
GAGTGGTGGTCATTGGTTTATGATTCCTATTAAGTTATCGAGGTACGATTGATGATGTCTCTATCTTAGAGAGTTTGTATCGGTTTGTAAAGGGGTTTAACGATATTGTTACTTATGCCATTGATAAGCTGAGGTTATGCTAAGTTTATAGGGTTTTCTGACCAAGTTTTCCTTTTGGGGAGTACGTCGTCAGGGGCCGATGTTAAATCAGGTCATACTTCATGTTTATGAAAAAAACCTAGATCTCGAACTCAGGTTAGACTAAAAAGGGAAATTTAATCATAATGGCGGTTGTCCTGACTATGGTAGAAAAAGTTCGTAAAACCGAGGCGGAATGGCAGGCCCAGCTAACTCCCGAACAGTTCCAAGTTACCCGCAAAAAGGGAACAGAACGGGCTTTTACTGGTAAATATCACGATAATAAAGAAAAAGGTATTTACAAATGTGTCTGCTGTGGTACGGAGTTATTTGCTTCTGACAGCAAGTATGATTCGGGTACTGGTTGGCCGAGTTTCTGGACTGCTGCTAACGAAGCTAATATTAAGTACGAACGAGATGTTAGTTTTTTCATGGTGCGGACAGAGATTGTTTGTGCCGCCTGTGATGCTCATCTCGGTCACGTTTTTAATGATGGTCCACCCCCGACGGGAAAACGCTATTGTCTCAACTCTGCCGCTTTGCAGTTTGAAAAAAATCCCTAAAGCAAAAAGAGGTCTTTCCAGACCTCTTTTTTTAAGTTCTAGTGGCAGCCAATTACAGTAAACCTGTATTAGTCCCCGGTTTGCCAGTAGCTAACTGCACTTTGACAATTTTGCCGCCCATTTTCATGATGCGTTGTTGCTCACGAAACCAATTATCGTAGGGAACGAGTTTGGTAAAATAGGTATTTTGTAATTCCCGTTGTGTCCGAATGCGGCTTTGGCTAGGAACACAAGCGGTGATTTTGAACATCCGCATGGATTGATTTCTCCTAATCGCTGAAAAACTTGTCGCTCAAACTAACGAAGGCTTTTTCTAAAATAACAAAGGTCGGGAGTCAAGGATCAATACTAGCTCGTCAAAACCTATCTTGGACAGATTCAGCCTTTAAAGACCTAGCACTCATCCTCGGCTTCCCGAACCCTATTTCGTCCGAGTTCGTTACTTCTAGCTTAAGCCAGAGCTAATGTAGTCGAAGTAAATCCCCATTTCTTTACCCGCATCAGCACCAACTAAACTAGCGGTGACTTCTTTCATCGCTTGGATAGCTTGAACGGTGGAGGAGATGGGTACACCTAAAGAGTTGTAGGTTTCTTTCAGGCCGTTGAGAACGCGCTCGTCGAGAATAGAAGGATCTCCAGCTAACATAGCGTAGGTAGCATAACGGAGATAGTAGTCGAGGTCACGGATACAAGCGGCGTAACGGCGGGTGGTGTACATATTACCACCGGGACGGGTTACGTCAGAGTATAACAGGGACTTAGCCACAGCTTCTTTAACGATACCGGCAGCGTTGGCGCTAATGACACTAGCGGCGCGCACGCGCAGTTCACCGGTGGCGAAGTAGCCTTTCAGTTTGCCGAGAGCAGAAGCGTCAAGGTATTTGCCTTGAACGTCAGCAGAGTTGATAACAGAAGTAATTGCGTCTTGCATGGTGGTTCTTCCTTGGGTTTTGCTTAATCTTAAGAGGTTTACGGGGGGTGTGTCTAGAACAATTCACAAAGGAATTATTCTACGACATAGAGCCGATCACGTAATCGAAGTAGGAAGAAGCTTCAGAAGCATCGTCAGAAGACATAAGACCAGTAGCAACTTCTTTCATTTCGCGAACGCTTTGAGCTACGGCACCGATGTCGGTTCCTAAAGATTTGTACATTTCACGCACACCGACCAAACCGATTTCTTCAATCGGGGTGACATCACCAGCAACTACTCCGTAGGTGATTAAACGTAGGTAGTAGTCCATGTCACGCAGACAGGTAGCGGTCATTTCTTCGCCGTAAGCGTTGCCACCGGGGGAAACGATGTCAGGACGTTTTTGGAATAAGCGATCGCCAGCTTGTTTGACGATGGTTTCGCGAGCGCCGGTCAGGGTTTCAGCGATGCGTAAACGAGCGGCACCACTGCCAACGAAGGCTTTAATTCTGTCTAGTTCGCCGGGGCTGAGGTAACGAGCTTCAGCATCAGCATTCACGATCGATTTCGTGACGATACTCATTGATGGATTCCTCCCAACTAAGTGAGATTAATAAACTTAATCTGACATTTTATAGCAGTTGTGGTCACTACGCTTAAGTTATCTCGTTTCCGCCTCAGCGTCTCAAGACTTCCCTAGCTAGAGCGACCTAACGCAACTATTTTGCGGCATCTGGTTCACCTTCTCACTATTTTCTTAATACTTTTTAACATTTGCCCTCACAAGGGAGTGAGGAAGTGGGGAAGTGGGGTGTGGGGAGACCACTTCGTGCGCGTTGCGGGGGGGGGAATTATGAATTATGAATTATGAATTGGGGAGAAGGGAGCGGGGAGCAGGGAGCAGGGAGAATAAATAAAACAGTCTCCTGTCTCCTATCTCCTATCTCCTGACTCCTATGTACTGGTTTACCCTAGCCAATTAATTGCCCCTTTAATCCAGTCTTCTGGCTGAGTATTTTTACTAAATAAAGCATCTTGACCAAGGACTGCTATGGCTCGATCAATCTCGTCTTGGCTGTATCCTAAAGCTAAAAGGGTCATCTGCACATCTTCGAGGATGTCCGCTGCCGGTAACATTGCCGTGGTTGTCGTCGTCGCTTCTTTTAGCTGTCGCCATGCCGCCAATTTAGTTTTTAACTCTAAAGCGATTCTTTCTGCTGTTTTTAAGCCGACTCCGGGGGTTTTGCTCAAAATTTTGGTATTTCCTGTCACTATCGCCACCACAAGTTCCTCAATCCCCAAGGTATCAATTAAAGCTAGGGCTAATTGCGCCCCAACTCCATTGACGGAAAGCAGTTGACGAAACAGATCTCGCTCTGGGGCGGTGCCAAAACCGTATAATAAGGGCTGGTCCTCGCGAAGGAGTAGGTGAGTAAAAATCTGACAATTATCACTGTTATCCTTGCCCATGTCTAGGGCTAATCGCGAGGGAATTTGGATTTCGTAACCGATCTGGTTTACGTCTAAAATCAAGATCAGTCGGTTATTCGGGGTTTTGATCACCTCGATCGCTTGTCCGCGTAAATAATTAATCATTAATTTAGTTCTCCTACGAAAATAACCGAACCACAGCAATGACGGTTTTTACTCCCTGAAGGAATGCCGGAGAGATTTGCAGTTTTGTTACAATTGTTAACAGAAGTGAATGGCGTAATTGATAACCTAATCTTCTTGGCGTTAGTCCCCAATAATTGGAGAAGATACAAAATGAATGGCAACATTAGAGTCGGGAATCTCTTTGGAATTCCCTTTTATATTAATCCTTCTTGGTTCTTTGTTCTGGGGTTAATTACCTTAACCTATGGGGGAGAATTAAGTCAGTTTCCCCAGTTAACGGGAATCCTGCCCTGGCTCTTAGGATTTTTGGCCGCTATTCTTCTATTTGCCTCCGTGGTTGCCCACGAATTAGGTCATAGTTTTGTTGCTATCGCCCAAGGTATTGAAGTCAAATCAATTACCCTCTTTTTATTCGGTGGTTTGGCAACTCTCGGCAGAGAATCGAAAACTCCTCTAGAAGCTTTTCTAGTAGCAATTGCTGGCCCTTTAGTTAGTTTACTGCTCTTCGGTATCTTCCTAATTATTGGTTCCAATATTAGCTTAAATGCGCCCATGGCGGCGATTCTTTCTCTGCTTGCCTATATCAACCTCGCCCTGGGGTTATTTAACCTGATCCCCGGTTTACCTTTAGATGGTGGTAATATCCTTAAAGCCATCGTTTGGCAAGTAACGGGTAATCCCAATAAAGGGGTTTTATTCGCTAGTCGTTTCGGTCAATTTTTTGGTTGGTTAGCGATTGTCATCGGTGCGCTATCAATTCTCGGAATCAGTCAATTTGGCAGTTTTTGGACGCTATTAATTGGCATTTTCCTCCTACAAAACGCCGGCTTTTCCGCTCAATCAGCTAAGGTTCAAGATTTCCTAAGTCGCTACACCGCTAAAGATGTTATCTCTCCTAATAGTCCTGTAGTTCCGATTAATTTAACCCTGCGCGAGTTTGCTAATAATTATGTTATCGGTAAACAACAATGGTCTAAATTCCTAGTTACCGATAGCGAAGGTAAACTATTGGGGGTGATTAATGTAGAGGCTCTAAAAACGATTCCCACTTCCCAATGGACAGAGGTAAATATCGGCCAGTTATTACAAACTAGCGAAAGTCTTAAACTGGTTTTGTCTCATACTTCCCTCCTAGATGTGGTGAAAATTTTGGAAGGCGAAAATTTATCTCAAGTGACAGTGGTAGAAGAAAACGGCACGGTTTTGGGATTAATTGAGAAAGCTTCTATCCTTACTTTTCTCGCTCAAAAAACCCAAAGTCAAACCGCTTAATCAGTTATCAGTTATCAGTTATCAGTTATCAGTTAGGTAAATGTATTTTTAACCTCAATATTCTCACAGAATTTTTCTAGTATCTCCTGATACCAAATCCAGTTATTAAAGACTGATTATTTATTCCTCCTGTTGCCTTTTGCCTGTTGCCTATCCTCATAAGTAGCCTGTACTCAACGAAGTTAGTATGACTATACTAACTGTCGCATTACTTGCCACAACTGCTCGTATTCTTGCTCAGTTGCTGGCGATAAAGGGTTTAGAAAATCGCTTTTTTTGATCGCTTCTGGATTGACAAGTAAAGGATTATTTTTGATATCTGGGGGAATTTGGTCGGGATTTTCAGTGGGAATTAGGGGGGATAATCCAGAGGTAAATAAAGAGATTTTAGTGGCGGATTCTGGTTGCCAACAAAAATCAATCCATTGCTGGACAAGAGAATTAGGAGTAGTTAAAACTGGTTTTACCCACACATCTGACCAGAGAGAAGTACCGGAGTTGGGGACTACAACTTTAATTTTCTTATAGCGATCGCTCACTGGTAAAATATCATTAGACCAACCCACAGATAGCCAGATATCACCGAGTATCAGGGGTTGTAAATAATATTGAGAACTATAAAATTTTACCTGTTTTTGTAAAGCGAATAGCTCGTCTTTTAGTCCCGTAACTTGTTTTAAATCACTGGAATTATAAGAATAACCCAATTTTTTTAGGGTTAAACCGATGACTTCGCGACGATTATCAATTAGGGCAATTTTACCGGTTAATTCCGGTCGCCATAGATCGGACCAATCCTGTGGCCGCCAGTCAAATTGAGCGAATTTTTCCTCATTATAGGCAATTACTGTCATTCCCCAACGGTAGGGCGCACCCCAGACTTTACCCTCTGTTTGCGGTTGTCCTTGAGCATTGCGAGTCATGTTTTCTTGCCAACGGGGGGGCAGTTTTGACCAATTAGAAAGTTGAGAAGTATCTAGGGGTTGAATTAAACCGTTAGTAATCGCTTTTCCTAGCCAAGCATCCCCTAAAGTAACTAAATTACCGATAGCTGGGTTTTGTTCCCTAAAAGGGATAGGAATCGGAAATTGTGAGCCTGGTTGTTCCTGATTTTTTAACCATTTTTCCAACAATTTTAATAGCTCTTTCAGCTGCCTTTCCGACTGAAAATTGACTTTTTTTTCGGCAATAGTTTTCTGAAAATCTGTTAGTAATCGCGGCGGAATCGAACCGGACAGGAGAACAATGCTCGGCTCGCCGCTTCCAGAAGCGCAGCCATTTAAACCCCCCGCTAAGGCGATTGTACCTAATCCTTGCAAAAAAGAACGTCTGTTTAACATATCGCCCGCCGATTCTCAACTTTAACAGTAATAATTGCCAGTTTCTAGCCTTGAATTATTATAGGACGATTTTTAACGGTAAATTTGACCTCAAGTGCTGGCTGGGAATATTGCTACAATCAAGGAGAAATAAACCAGTTTAAGCGGGTTCCAGTAGACTGAAGGTCATTTTTGTTAAAAAAGTTATTTCTCTGGGTGTTATGATTAATTTTGAGGCAATACGGAGAATTTTTTGACCTATGACCCCTGAATTAATCACTTTCGGTCGGTATCTCGCGGGTGAATTTGAAAATCAACGGCAAGCGCAAGCGGAACCGGTGTGGTACGTTCACCTGCGTTTATGGTTGCGTCCGCTGCTTTTATTTCGGGAAGACAGCATCGCTCTTTTTGCCGAACAGGCCAGTATAATCAATTTAGACCAACCCTACCGACCGCGACTGTGGCGATTAACGCGCTCGGAATCGGCAGGGTTAGAGGTTAGGCATTATATGTTTAATGACCTGAAATCCGTGCAAGGTGCGGGCAAAAATCCCGATATTTTGCGAAAAATTAGCTTAGAAGACCTAACTTTCCTGCCTACTTGCACTTTAGCGGTCCAAGTCCATACTCTCGCTGATAATCAATACCAGTTTATCGCCCAACCGCAACCGGAACAGCGCTGTCAATTCACCTATGAGGGTACAACCTATCAGGTGGCTTTAGGTTTCGAGGTCACGAGTCATAGCCTAAAAACCTACGATAAAGGTCTAGATCCCAGCACCAGTAAGGGAATTTGGGGCGCTCTGCTCGGTCCCTATCAATACGAGAAAAAACGGGATTTTTCGGCAGAATTGGAGGTGTGAGGAAGATTGCATCACATTAGGTCAAAATGACGGCAGATGACACCGCAAACAGCCGCTAAAGCGGTAATTCCTAAAGCTGTACCGATGTCTTGTCCTTGATTGACGGCAAAAGAAGTGACGATTCCTGCACCTAAACCGGCTGTGATTGCCGCTCCGAGAAAATCTTTATCTGAGTTTTTATACATAGAGATAAGGCCCAATTTCGACAAAATCGTGCTTTTTACCTTATCATCCTCTTTTGAGCCACTAATCACCCGGAGGCGGAATTGCAATCAAGCTTTAGATTTAGCCACGTTTCTTAACATTAAGTCGGGTCAGATAGATAGGAGGTAAAATCGATGAAATTAGCTAAAATCTCTTTTTCTGGCTTTTTAACGCTGATTATCTCCCTTTTGCTAATACTGAGTTTTGTTAATGCCAGCAAAGCACAATCGGATACGGCGGTAAGATCGGAGTTAATTAGTCTTCGCAATCGAGTCGAGCGCCTTGAAAGTCAGGTCCGAGGAATAAGCATCCGCGGGGAAAATGCCGCTCCGATTCCCCAACGGCGATCGGGAACGGGTATAGTAAATGGGGAAGTGGTCGGGGAAAGTGACCCACTGTTCCAGCGTTTAGCCACTTTAGTAATTGAATTAAAGGAAGATTTAAAAAAGCTAGAGCAACGGGTGCAAATCTTAGAAAAAGAAACCGTTAGCCAGAAATCGTAGTCAATTGATGCTATAACGATCGAAAGTTAAATTGATATCAACTATGCAGTTAATTGATTATGTAATTGTGCTGCTTTATCTGGCAGCAACCCTAATAATCGGGATTATCGCCGAGAAAAAAGCTTCTCAAGGTCTAGAATCCTACTTTTTAGGTAATCGCAATTTGCCTTGGTGGATGTTAGGGGTGTCGGGAATGGCAGCTAACACCGATTTAGCGGGAACTATGGTCATTTCTGCCCTAATTTACGCCGTCGGACCCAAAGGATTATTTATCGAAATCCGCGGCGGTGTCGTCCTAATTATGGCCTTTCTCATGGCTTTTATGGGCAAATGGAATCGCCGGGCCCAAGTTATGACCATGGCGGAATGGATGCAATTCCGTTTTGGAACTGGAAAACAGGGGAATTTTGCCCGAATTATTAGCGCCGTCGCCACTCTCTTATTCTCTATCGGTGCGATGAGTTATTTCTCGGTTGCGGGGGGGAAATTTTTAGGGCAGTTTCTGGGTATGGATGATCGTCTTGCTTCGGTGATATTAATTCTTTTAACCTTGATTTATACAGTGGCCAGTGGTTTTTATGGTGGGGTAATTACCGATTTATTTCAAGGGTTTCTGATTTTTGTGGCGGTAATTTATGTATCGACAGTGGCCTTTTTTACTGTTAATCTTCCCGATAGTTTCACGGTGGCAATTCCGGGGGCAGCGGAGCCAAAAACTTGGAATTTAAGCGACTGGGCTAGTATTTTTCCCTCCCTGACTTTGGATTTACCCGGAGATTATGCCATCTTTAATTTGTTTGGTGGGGTGATTTTCTTTTATTTAGTTAAAACCATCATCGAAGGTTGCAGCGGCAGCGGTGGTTATATGTTACAACGATACCTAGCCGCCAAAAGCGATCGAGATGCCGGTTTATTATCTTTATTCTGGATTGTTCTGCTTTCTTTCCGTTGGCCTCTAGTCACAGCTTTTGCTGTTTTAGGCATTCACTACGGTTTAACCGAAGGCACGATTACAGATCCAGAAAGAATTCTGGCCACGGTCATTACTCAATACATTCCGGTGGGGATGAAAGGGTTATTAATTGCTGCTTTTTTAGCGGCGGCTATGTCCACTTTTAACGCAGTTATTAACGCTAGTGCTGCCTATTGGGTCAAAGATATCTATCAAGCTTTTTTGAAACCGAATGCGGGAGAACAGGAGTTAGTTTTTCAAGGTCGTTTGGCCTCGGTTTTTGTGGTAGTAATTGGCTTAGTTTTGAGTTTTAATATCCAAAATGTCAATGATATTTGGGGTTGGTTAACCACGGGATTAGGGGTAGGATTAGCAGTTCCTCTCCTATTACGTTGGTATTGGTGGCGCTTTAATGGTTATGGTTTTGCTGTGGGAACTTTAGCGGGAATGATTGCGGCTATTGCCTCACAAGCGATAATTTTACCTTTCTTCCGTCACAGTCAATATCAGGAATATATTCTCTTTCTTGTGCCGAGTTTGTTCGCTTTAGCTGGCTGTATTATCGCTACTTTGTTAACTCCTCCCACCGATAGTTTAGTTATGGAAAATTTCTATAATGTTACCAGACCTTTTGGCTTTTGGGGAGAAGTTCGTCACAGTGTTAAACCTAATCTACAGGCAAAAATTAAAGCGGAAAATCAACGGGATATCATCGCCGCTTTTCTCACCGTTCCTTGGCAATTAGTCCTGTTTATGATGGGTATTGTTTTAATCATCAAGCAGTGGCAAAGTTTGAAGATTTTGGCTTTGGTTTTTCTTTTGCTTTCTATCGGTCTCTATTTTACTTGGTATCGCCACTTATCTAAGGAAATTACTGTCACTAAAGACCGAGATTTAGGTTAATCAGTTCAGGAGACAGGAGGCAGGAGTCGGGAGATAGGGTGATGAGGTGATAGGGATTGGGA
>NZ_CAIP01000124.1 GCF_000297435.1 Microcystis sp. T1-4
GGCTCTTCTGGTTTCTGTGTGGAAATGAGGTCTATACTGATGGGTTTTTCCATAAAATAGTCCTAAAAGTGTTGCCTAGTAAGCATTTCACGATTCCATAAGCAAAAATTATCACACAAAGTCGAGAAGAGCCGATAAGGTAGATAAGAGATTTGATAAGATAGAAGAACGGTTGACGAAAGTGGAAATAGGACAAGTCGAACTCAAAGGGGAGATTAAAGCCTTAGATGAGCGACTAACCACAGAAATTAAAGGGTTAACTGCAAGAGTCGCCTATCAGGAATTTACCAATTGGGGGATTCTCATCGCTCTGGTTGTGGCCATTTTAGGAGGGGCTGCTAAACTTTTTGGTTTTTGCCCCAATCCCTAACAGCGATCGCCCTAAGCTGCTGTAGAATTAACTTGACAAATATAAAAACGCAGCCGAAGACTCTCTGGGAAATGCAGTTAAATAATTGGATGGCAACCTAAAAACATGAGTGAATTAACTATTCGTCCAGCTAAAATTAGTGGTGTCATCCCAGATTCGATCGCCGCCGAGGTGGGTTTTGAAATCGGGGATGCGCTCGTCTCTATTAATGGTAATCGTCCCCGGGACTTAATCGATTATCAATTTTTATGTGCCGATGAATTTTTAACCCTAGAAGTGCTTGATAGTCAGGGCAAAACTCACCAAGTAAAAATAGAAAAAGATTATCATGAAGACTTAGGTTTAGAGTTTGAAACTGCCCTTTTTGATGGCTTAATTCAGTGCAATAATAAATGTCCTTTTTGCTTTATTGACCAACAACCAGAGGGCAAAAGAGAAACTTTATACTATAAAGATGATGACTATCGCCTAAGTTTTCTCTATGGCAGTTATTTAACCTTAACTAATCTCACCTCAAAAGAATGGCAACGGATCGAAAAGATGCGAATCTCACCGCTTTTTGTGTCCGTTCATGCCACGGAACCCGATCTGAGGATTCGTCTCTTAAAAAATCCCCGCGCTGGTCAAATTGTAGACCATTTAAAATGGCTACAAGCCAGACAATTACAAATTCACGCCCAAGTGGTAGTTTGTCCCAATATTAATGATGGAATTCATCTCGAAAGAACCCTGTTAGATCTGGTTTCTTTTCATCGGGGAGATATTCCCTGTGTGGAGTCGATTGCCGTAGTTCCCGTGGGATTAACCCGCTTTCGTCCCCAAGAAGATGAATTAATTCCCGTTAGCCAAGAAAAAGCGCGAGAAGTAATCGAACAAGTCCAAACTTTACAGAAAAAATTTCGTCAAG
The DNA here is from genome assembly GCF_000297435.1 of Microcystis sp. T1-4. Lineage (GTDB taxonomy): Bacteria > Cyanobacteriota > Cyanobacteriia > Cyanobacteriales > Microcystaceae > Microcystis. Next base: position 1,278 of record NZ_CAIP01000124.1, read on the forward strand.
AATTTGGCAGTAATGTGGTCTGGTTAGCCGATGAATGGTTTTTAATTGCCCGAGTCGATTTACCCCCTCAATCTCACTACGAAGACTATCCCCAAATCGGTAACGGGGTTGGCTCGATTCGTCAATTTATTAGGGATTTCCAGAAGACAGCTAAGAAGTTATTACCTGCTCAAATTACCCCCTCTAGACGGTTAATATGGCTAGTGGGCAATGCGGTAGAACAAGCTTTTAAACCCCTAGTTAAACAGTTAAATAAGGTGCGGGGTTTAACCGTGGAATTAGTGGCTTTAAATAGTGATTATTGGGGGCAGGAAATCACGGTTACGGGTTTATTAACCGGGCAAGATATTCTCAAGGGATTACAAGGTAAAAATCTTGGGGATGGGGTTTTATTACCCTCCCTCATGCTCAAGCATGGGGAAGCGGTATTTTTAGATGATATCACCCTAGAAACTGTTATTAATCAGTTAGGAGTCCCTATTTATCCAGTCCTGGGAGTGGAGGAATTAATTAAAACTTGTCTTACTCTCAATCCCTTAAACAAATCCTAATCTTGAGAATAGACAATTATCAGTAATCGGTGATCAGATTAGGTGCATCTCCTATCTGTGACTTTCTCTCACATATAGGTGAGCAGCAGAAGTTATTATAGCACTTTTCACGTTACTGAGGTATCGACAAGTTTTGCCAACAAGGGGTTTAAGCCCCTTGCCTATACCTCATTCTGATAAAAACTGCTATATTATACTAAATCCGTTGAGTATAGGCTACTTATAGAGGAGAGGCACTCATGCAACCGGCAAGAGGCAAAAGGGGAAATAAATAATCAGTTTTTAATAACTGGATTTAGTATTAATCATATTTTTTAAGAATTCGCTTTTTATTGCCGTTGAATTTGGCTTTGGCGGGGATTTATGCGGGTTGGATGATTTTTTCTGCTTCGATTTCAAAGCTGGCTTTTTTGCTTTTCTTGGCCGAGCCTGGCCGTTTTCTTTGCCCTTGTGACTTGGGTTTTTTTTCGTTGAGTTGACTGGCCCCTATCTTGGGTCGGCCTGTGGGCTTTTTTGTTTTCTAAGTTCGGCTTCGAGTTGAGCGATTCTTTCTTGCTGCTTTTTTAGCTGTTGAGAGAGTTGGTCAATGGACAGGAGAACCCTTGCTCTTTCTTGATTCCGTTTCTCTCTCCATCGGTCTAAACCTGTATTAGACATCTCCAAAATTCAGGCCAGATTGAGGTTAATTGCTGGAGATGTCTATTTTACTGCAAGGGAATCAGGAGCCACCCAAGAGCCATTGGTTCGCCACCTCAGTTTCCCCCCATGGGAACTGCCTGACTTCAGCGGCGACAAAGTGGGAAGCCAGACTTTCAATCAGTTTAACCAGAGTGGAATCAGTCACCACGGCAACTTTACTGACGTACTTGTGATGGTCGCGTATCAGCCGGAAATGAGCAATCAAGGCACCAAAACTCTCCCAGCCGGTGAAAGTAGGTACTTCGATGATTACGCCAGCAAGGCCGCCAGTGGCTTCAATGTGGGGATCCACTGCCTCCGCAATCTTGACAAAATCTTCCGCCGCAAGTGCAGATTTAGGTTGCATATAGAGAATGCTATGCGCCGCGTCTAAATTATAATCTATCATAGTTTGCCTCTCCCAAATGGTCGAAGTCTAACTATATGCTATCACAAATAGTGGGACAAAGATTGAGGCAAAATCAATAAGCGATCGCAGAAAATAACCACAAAGACACAAAGGACACAAAGATTAGGCTGGTTAATTCTTCTTCCCATCCAATCAGAATTGGGGTGGATTAGGCTGTGCCTAACCCACCCAACTGGACTTTATTTGAGGGGTAATTTTCTAGCTGTTAACTAGGTTAAAGATGGCATAGCCAACGCATAATTGAAACCAGTTGATTATCATTGGTTAAGTTAGCGGCATTGGTGAGTTTTTTCGTCTCTAATTGCTGATAAATTTCCCTAGCCATTTTTGTTTCAATAGCAGCGCCGATAAAAAAAGTATAAGGATGCTTAGAGATTTTTCTAAAAGCATCATCAATTCTCTGCAAAGCAGTACGAGCAGTTTTCCAATGTTCATCTGATCCTGCGGGATCAATCCCACCTTTCAATTCTCCCAAAGCAATGTATAAATCAGCAGATTGTAAGGTTTGTTTTTTGATTTTTTGATTAGCTAATTGCGTCGAATCACATTTTAAAAGGCACAAATCAATATTGTTGTTATTAACAATGGGAACGTTGACATTATAAATTATTGTTCTTGGTTGGCTGTTATTTAACCAGCTAACACCTCTAACCAAGATTTCTAGATTAGGTGTCATTTCTTCAGCTTCTCTCCATTGATTATTACTAGAATTGAGCCAATCATAAGCAATCCCTGCTACTCTTAAAGTTGCTAATAGAGAACGAGTAAATTTACTTTGAGCTAAGGAGCCACCCGCGTTTCTCATGATTCTTCCTAAAGTGTCACCCCGAATCAATAGAAATCTATAGACTAACTCCTCGACAAAATTAGTCCCCGCAGGTTCCAGAAAATTGACAATTAATTCTTGAATTGCTTCTACCTTATCTTGGGAATGTAAATAATTTTTAGCCTTATCAGAAATTCCCGATGCAGTTAATAAAGCCGCTTGAATATCTGGGATGTTTAGTAACTCTCTAGGATTGTTTACGGTTTGGGCAATAATTTTTAAGGTTCTTGCTTCTGCAATTAAAGGAGTAGCTCTCTGATTTTTTTCTAAGGCTAGAGCAATAAATCCTGAACGGATAGCTTCATAGGTAGTCTCCAAATCACAACTTTGGTTTAAATGCAAGAGATAGGGTTTTTCCATTAAGGCTTTCTCCACACATAAATACATTTTCTTAAAGATTCTCTACCATGACATCCCATTTGCTGACTACTATTACCTTTTCCCTGAGGAACTACTAAAATATTTTCTACTTTAAATCCAATTTCTTCGGCAATTTTTGACAAAATTCAATCTACAGAAATACTAGCCCCCGCATAGCGCACGTTATCATTAATCATACAGAAAATACCCGAGGATTTCATAACCCGAAAGCATTCATAAATTAGACAAGACATTTCCAGAAAATACCCTCTAATCATCCGAGGAATACCATGGTTATTTAAGGCCTTGCTTGATTTTAATTCCTCTAAATAACCTAGGATACTTTCTAATAATTTTTGACGATCAGTTATGGCAATGGCTGGCGACCAATGTTCATTGATTTTTAGTAACTCTTTGGGTTTATTTTCAACAGTGCAACTAAGCATTTGTTGACGTAATTGTTTTAATTGTAGTTGATCTATTCCCAACAGAGCCAATTCCAAAGCGTAGATACGAGTATAATCATAGCGATTACAATAAGGAGGAGAAGTAATAATAGAATCGTATTTTTCTGACGAAATCTCTGGCAAAATCTCAAGACAAGAACCTTGATATAGTTGAATTTTTCCCCGAGGATAATCTCTAGAAAAAAGTTCCAATTGTTGCTGACTAGGCTCTAAATCTGCGAGAATTTCTCGTAACTTGCTATGTAGGGCAATTTTAAAGTCTAAAATTTTTCCTTTGTCAAATATATTTTTACCCTGTTGTTTACCAGAACGATAATCCCAACGGAGGTATTGACCATCTTTTCTAGTATAGCTAATTGATTCGAGAATAGAAAGTAAGGCAAATTTTAAGATCGCTTGCACTTGCTCATTCTCTTGGGCAATCAACCCTAAGTAACTTTCTATACAAGCCTGATTTTCTTGGGGATATGCTCCTTGAGTAATTGGTAATTCTAATAACTTAACTTTGTCATCTACCTGTTGCCAAAGGCTATGGTTAGACCAGTACTCTAGACGATGTATATCATCACTATTTAAGCCATTTTCTAAAATTTGTCTAGTAATAATTAATTCTTGTCCAATCGGCAATAGTTCTATTCCATCTGCTGATAAACCCCTGGCCGCCGCCGCAAATAAAGTTGTTCCGCTGCCGGCGAAAGGGTCTAGTATTTTTCCTTGTTTGATACCATATTTTTCTAGGAGATAAACTATCAGATCAACGGAAAAACCCTCTTTATATTTATACCAGCGATAAACCGGTTGGTTCTTATTACCTTGAAAACTCACTAGGGTACGAGATAATTGCTCAGAATCAAGTAATTTGTCTTGAAAATAATTAAATAATTCTCGATCGAGATTGTTGATTTCTAACAATCTTTCTGCTACATCAACTGAACTATTAATCATTTAGGTTTACTGGCGAAATTGCCGAAAAATAATTATCAGAGTTTATCTTTATTTGATTGGTAATTTTAATCGGTGGGGAAAGGGCGATACTTAAGGGTTAATTCTCGCACCGATTCCCCTAGATTTAATCTCAATCCCCTAGACAAATACCCAAACCCCTGGCGGTTTTGACTAAAGTTTCTTCGGGATCGACGACGCGATAGGTTTTAATCGCCTCCTCAATGGGAACACTGACCACTTGCCGATTTTGCCAGGCCACCATGCGATCGAATTCTTCCCGAGCGATCAAATCCACGGCCGCCACGCCAAAAGCCGCCCCCAGTAAGCGATCGATCGGAGAAGGAATACCCCCCCGTTGAATGTGGCCCAGGAAAGTCACTCTCGTTTCGGCCCCAGTTTCCCTGGCAACTTCTTCCGCTAAATAGCGACCGATACCCCCGAGACGATCTTCCCCTAGGGCTTCCTTTTGCACTAGGCGATTGCCAGTTTCGGTACGCACAGCCTCGGAGACAATAATCAGAGAAAACTGTTTATCCAGACGCTGCCGTTGCCGGATCTTCTCGCAGATCTTCTCTAATCGGTAGGGAATTTCGGGAATGAGAATGATATGAGCCCCCCCCGCAATACCGGCAGCCAGGGCGATATGGCCGGCATCTCTACCCATAACTTCTAGAATCATCACCCGGTTATGACTAGCGGCGGTAAAATGGAGGCGATCGAGGGCTTCTGTGGCGATATTAGTAGCTGTATCGAAGCCAATGGAGACTTCTGTAGCTCCCACATCATTATCGATGGTTTTGGGGATACCGATCAGATTAATGCCTCCCTGTTGGGCAATACGGCGCAAAATCGCCAGACTACCATCGCCACCGATGCCGATCAGGGCATCCAGTCCCAGACTATGATAGCCGTCGATGATGTCCTGAGAGCGATCGATCAGGGTTCCATCCGGCATCGGGAAAGCAAAGGGATCCCCCTTATTGGTAGTACCGAGAATTGTTCCTCCCATCACCAACAGGCGATCGACTCCTTCAATGTCAAAGATAGTGGTTTTGGGGGGACGGTTAACTAATCCGTTCGTTGCTTCTCGAATACCCACCACTTCCCAGCCATAATTGCCACTGGCATGGTGGACAACGGCACGAATGGCGGCATTTAAACCCGCACAGTCGCCACCACTGGTGAGAATTCCAATTCGTTTTTTTTCACCCATAGGTTTTTGTCAGGAGATCAACAAATCTATATTTAGGGAAAAGTTGCGGATAATGCCTGAAAATTAAGAAAGTTTCTAGATCGTCCCTGACAGCTAGGGGAAAAATTCACCCCCGTCCCCTCAGTCCCCCTAGCAGGGTATGCAGGGCGACACGGATCCCCATTATACTAGAAAGTATATAGCAATCTTAGGGCATTTGTCAACCCTAATATACAGAAAATTTTCTGATAACTGATAGCCAATCAATTTAACTATTTACTGCTTGCTGAAGACGGGATAGATCCCAACCTTTTTGATTGAGAAGTAGCCAAGACTGCATTAAATCCGGACCGTGTAACTCCCCCATCAAAGCGGCGCGTAGAGACTTCATCACCAGACCTTTTTTAACCCGATGGGCTTTAGTTGTGGTCTCCACAATTCCCTTAGCAACTTCTCCAGTCAAATCGGGAGTAATAGCGGCGAGAATATCCTTGATAATATCCTTAACTCCCTCTAATTGTAATTGACTTAAAGCCTCCTGATTATAATTAGCCAGAGGGGTTAAAAGTAAGCGACTTTCAGCAACAGCATCGCTTAAACGAGTTAAACTCGGACCGATGAGAGTAGCCAAACCGATCAACCAAGCTCGATCGGTTTCAGCAGCAAAATTATACCCTGCTTCTTGCCAGTAGGGGAGAAGTAAAGGCACTAATTCCTCACCGGTTAAACGATGGAGATATTGACTATTAATCCAATCTAATTTAGTCCAGTCAAATTTTGCCCCCGCTTTATTTACCCGTTCTAAACTAAACACTTCAGCGGCCGCTTCAAGGGTAAAAATTTCTTCAGTGGAATCGGGAGGAGTCCAACCGAGGAGAGTCATGTAATTAACCAAAGCTTGCGGCAAAAAACCCAGTTTTCGGAAATCATCGATCGAAGTGACTCCATCCCGTTTAGATAACTTACGACCCTCCTGATTTAAGATCAAAGGAGTGTGGGCAAACTCAGGCACTTTTGCCCCCAAAGCTTCGTATAAAAGAATTTGTTTAGCCGTATTAGCGATGTGATCTTCCCCACGAATAACATGGGTAATTTCCATATCGATATCATCAACAACTACCGCTAAATTATAGAGAGGCTGACCGAAGTTTTCCTCGGCATTTTCCGAGGTACGAGCGATCACCATATCCCCCCCCAAATCACTACCTTTCCAGATAACTTTTTCCCGGATTAAATCCTGCCAAATAATTTCTCGATCATCGTCAATAATAAAACGAATTACTGCTTTTCTCCCCCCTTGCTCGAATTGAGCTTGTTGTTCGGGGGTGAGATAACGATGACGATTATCGTAACGGGGGGCAAGATTGCGGGCTTTTTGTTCTTCCCGCATTTTTTCCAATTCTTCCGGGGTACAATAACAACGATAGGCTAAACCTCGATCGAGCAGGGTTTGAATAGCCTGACGATAATAATTAAGGCGTTGAGTTTGAAAAAAAGGACCTTCATCCCAATTCAGTCCTAACCATTGTAGGCCCGCTTGAATATTTTCCGTATATTCTGGTCGAGAACGTTCTAAATCTGTATCTTCCACGCGCAAGATAAATTTACCCCGGTGATGATGGGCAAAAAGCCAGTTAAACACGGCTGTGCGTGCGGTTCCAATGTGTAAATTTCCCGTGGGACTGGGGGCAATACGAACTCTAACTGTCACGATTTAACTCCTAGGTTTTTTGCGGCAACGATATCCCATATTATTGCAAATTCACCTAGGCCAACTGGCGAAATTAAGACAGTTTTTAGCCAGGGTTGCCAGCCGCAATTATCAGTTCTTTTGTACCGATTAAGCTCGGAGTGTTAGCCCTGAGTAACCGCACTGGGGAATCGAAGAACAATAAAACATCTTGGGGAATGTAAAAATATATAAAAGTATGTGAAGATTTGCGGAATGTCGGTTATAAACTTTGGAGATATCTATTGGTTTTATCTCTGATGTTGCGATTAATCACAATGTTTGAAACTCTATTATCTTCGATTTTGCTTACCCAGTCTGATTATTTCCATCTGACTCCCACTAATAAGGTGGCAGTGGAGAGAAGAATTGCCGAAAAAAGTTTTGTTTCCGATCCTCAGATTAATACTAGGGAAATCTCTAGTATTTTGAATCTTCAGCCCCAATGTGGTGCGAATCCTGCTAATTCTCAGATTCAATGCACTTGGAAAGAAGGAAATAGACAGATAAAAGCCTATTGGTTAAAGCCTTGGCGCTTTCAGCGCTGGGAATCTAGGGGATTCTAGCTATATCTTGAGATAATATCAGTTCTAAAAATGAATAGCCACCAAAGGGTGAGAAAGGAACAACAAACTCTCAAGAATTGAAGTTTCCCTCTCTGGGGAGAGGGTTTGAGGATGAGATATTTCAATAACCCTGTTATTTCGGTAATTTAGGCAGCGATTAAAGATTTGCTCAAAGGTTGCCAACGGAAATATCTTTCCCCACCCAATTCGAGGACAAATTTTAACCGGGGTTCCTGTTGACTAAGACTAATTAAGTATTGTTTTTCTTCCGAGGATAAAACAAAACTTTCAATAATCCAAATCACTAAACCTTTAGATTTGGGTGGTAAATTTTCCAATTGATAGGTAGCAATGGGAGGAATAAAATAAACCGGTCCCACGGCTGCTTCCCGACCAATATTTTTTTTACCTAAATGGGGGGGACGGACTCCATGAATGCCGGTAAGATAGGCACTTAAATCCCCCAGACCTCTAGCGGTGATATGCAGGACATTGTAACCAGTGGCCCGCAAACGTCTTTGATAGCGTCCCTCGTAACCCCCTTCTAAGGGTGCGTAAACCCCTAAAGCACCGTATTGTTCCAGATCGCGAATAAATGGTTTTCCTGTGGTCAGTAGTGCCATAGCTAGTAAAAAAATCTTTTTCCCTATAATCGCACGTTTTGTTAAGTTGTGGGTCAGGTGAACAGAGAAAGACTTAAGATCAAAGATAGAGGGGGACAATCGCTACTCTCTCCCGAGGAGGCAATATGTTTCACGATCTCCTTTATCCCAACGGACTGCTTTATATCCTGATTAAACTAACTGTTTTAGCTTTAGCAGTCTTGCTCTGGTTTATGGTCGTTTCGGCCCCAGCTGTCTGAAAAGATGCTGCTCTTGTCTCAGGTTAGCCTTGTCTTCTACAATTAGCGTTCTATGCAATGGCTAAATTTTGCCGATGACTCCTGTTAAATTGCCGATCGCTCCTTTTCTGAAACCCAACCTAACCACTAAACTCCTAGGGGTTGGGTTGGTATTGACAATTATTTTTATCCTGATTGCCCTGTTTTCGCCCCTTCTGCAAGCGATCGGCCTGGTTCAGGATCCAACCGACATTTTAAGCAATTATCCCCTACAAGCCCCCAGTTTTGCCCATTGGTTCGGGACGAATGTGCGCGGTTATGATGTCTTTTCCCGCACCCTATTCGGGGCCCGGGCGGCCTTGTCCGTGGTATTTTTGGCCACAGGATTATCTTTAGTCATCGGGGTTCCTTTAGGGTTAATTAGCGGTTATTTGGGGGGTAAGATCGATCGCGTTCTCCTCTTTCTCATGGATACCCTCTACACCTTGCCGGGGTTATTATTATCGGTGGCTCTCGCTTTCGTTTTGGGTCGTGGTATCGTCAATGTCGCCATCGCTGTTAGCATTGCCTATATTCCCCAATATTTTCGCGTGGTCAGAAATCAAACCGCCAGCGTTAAAAATGAGTTATTTATCGAAGCGGCCCGAGCGATCGGCGCTAGTCCTAGCCGGATACTATCAAAATATCTTTTCTTTAATGTCGTCCAGAGTGTCCCGGTTCTTTTTACCCTCAACGCGGCGGATGCGATCTTGGTTTTAGGCGGTTTAGGCTTTTTAGGCTTAGGATTACCAGAAGAAGTGCCGGAATGGGGTCATGATCTCAAGGAAGCTTTGGCGGATTTATCTACGGGTATCTGGTGGACCACTTTATTTCCCGGATTAGCGATGACCACGATGGTGGTGGGTTTATCTCTCTTGGGAGAGGGGTTAAGTGAAATTTTTAACCCCCTGAGTCGTAAACGCTAAAAGCGCGGGCCAGAGTTCGGGGGAAATCAACTCAGGACCCCGCACCCTCAGCCTCTCTGTCCAGTAACGATGTAGGATACCCTTTGGGCGATATTGGTGGCATGATCGGCCATACGTTCTAGATGACGGATTAGTAAAGCCATCAGCAGGATCGGTTCCACCACACCCTTAATATCTCTTTGATGGGCGAGAGTGTGGTAAAGATAGTCATAGGCTCGATCGACCGTATTATCTAGCTCTTTGACCTTTGGACCAGCTTCTTGATCGAGGTCAGCCAGGGCGACCAGGCTCGTGGCTAACATATACTGAGCATGGTGGGACATGGCCTCGATCTCACTCATACAATCGTGGGGAGTATAGGCGAATAACTTGAGCGCTATTTCGGCTAAATCCTTGGCATAATCGCCGATCCGTTCCAAATCGCGCACTAATTGCATAAAAGCACTTAAAAGCCGCAAATCTTGGGCTACGGGAGCCTGTAGAGTCATGAGAGTGGCACAATCTAACTCGATTTGACGATAGTAGCGATCGATTTCCTTGTCAAGGGGGGGGATTTTTTTCGCCATTTCCAAATCCCTAGCAAAAAGGGATTGATGGCTAAGACGAAAGGATTCTTCGACCAAGGTTCCCATTCTCAGCACATCCTGTTCCAATCGCTGGAGAGAACGAGCGAAATAGGTGCGATCGCGATGATTGGTTTCTTTGGATAGGCTCACGGTCGGATTCGCTTAACATAAAACTACTCTTTCTCTACAGTCATAACAAGAAAATTTTAGATTTTACACGGTTGTCTAGAGAACTTGACAGATTTTTTTCTCCCCTCTCCCCAATTCATAATTCATAATTCATAATTCATAATTCATATCGCTGGAGAGAACGAGCGAAAGGGAGCATCTCACTTACGCGATAAGTAATTATACTTAGCCTAAAAGCCACTCTTAATCGTGTCTTGGAACGAAATAGAGGCTTTTAAAGACTGCGTACATGGAGAATTAAAACAAGAATTACCCTCGAAAAGCCTATTTTTCCACTAAGTATTTATGCTCATTGCAAAGGTGAGATGCTCCCGAGCGAAGAGCGAAATAGGTGCGATCGCGATGATTGGTTTCTTTGGATAGGCTCACGGTCAGATTCGCTTAACATAAAACTACTCTTTCTCTACAGTCATAACAAGAAAATTTTCGATTTTACACGGTTGTCTAGAGAACTTGACAGATTTTTTTCTCCCCTCTCCCCAATTCATAATTCATAATTCATAATTCATAATTCCCACCTAATTTTTTTGACGGGGGAGAGTGACTTGTAGGCGAGCGCCGCCGGTGTTAGGATCATTTTGAGCGACGATCGAACCGCCATGGGCTTGAATAATCTCTTTGGCAATCGATAAACCTAAACCGGTACTATAATCCTTTGTGCCTTGTTTTTGACGGGTGCGGGAAGGATCACCGCGAAAGAGGCGATCAAAAACGTAGGGGAGATCCGCTTCGTTAAATCCTTTCCCGCTGTCGATAACGTCAATTTTCAGCCATTTTTCCCCGATAGTATCGGATATTTCCCGAATTTCTAGGCGAATTTTCCCCTGATCGGGACTATACTTAATGGCATTATCAAAGAGATTCAGGAAAACTTGCAGCAGACGAGAATGATCCACTTCCAGCGTCCAATCCACCGGAGAGGAATAATCTAAGCTAATCTGTTTTTGGGCGGCTATTGGGGTGACAGTCTGCCAAGCAGCGCTGATTAATTCCTCTAGATTAATTATCTGGTATTGTAAAGATCGCCCCGCATCCGCTTGTAATTCACTGATTTCTAGCCAATCGCAGACTAATTGACTCAAACGCTCCACTTCTTTCCCCATTTGTTCTAACCAGCGTCTTTCGGGAGCTTGGAGGCGTTTTTGTAAAGCTTCGGTAAGGAGAGAAATGGAGGTTAAGGGAGTGCGTAACTCGTGAGTTAAGTCAGAGAAAGCTCGCTCGCGATTTTGCGATAATTCCACTAAAGGCTGTCTATTTTCGATAAATACAGCGATTTGACCTTCTGGCAAGGGATAACCGTAACCCTTCAAGGCAATCGATTTAGGAGCAATCACTTGGCGATCGCTAATAGGGGTGACAGGATAATTAGTCGGGTAAAAAGTCCAAGTTTGCACCTGTGGACTCTGTTTTTGGCGAGTTTCTTGAATTAATTGATCTAATTCGTAGGAGCGCACCAATTCTAGCAGCAGACGTACCTGATCTGGCTGCCAGCGATCGAGTTTTAAGAGGGTTATTGCCTGTTGATTACACCAGAGCAGTTGATTATCGGCATCCACATGAAGATAGGCGATCGGCGCTATTTCTAGCAAGGATTTCTGAATTTCTAAGCTCTTTTCTCGCTCTTGCAGACTTTGGGAGAGAAACTGTAATTCTCGACGCACTAGGGAGGTAACGGGAAAAGAAGCCGACAAATCCGCTGAATCCGAGAGAGCGCTCAGGGTTCGCTTTAACTCTCTATTTAAGCGTGAGACTTGCCAGTAACAAATACTCAAACCTAAAACTACTCCCAAAATAAAAGCGAAAATAGTCATTGTCTGCGCGAGCGGCGATCGCTAATCGGGAAAATATAATCGCTCACCTAGCCAAAACGATAACCGAAACCGCGTACAGTAATCAGGTATTCCGGTTGACTGGGATCGATTTCTAGTTTTTCGCGTAACCAGCGAATGTGAACATCGACGGTTTTGGTGTCTCCTAAAAAATCTGGTCCCCAAATTTGTTCAATTAACTGCTCTCTTGACCAAACTCGGCGCGGATAACTCATAAATAGGTCGAGGAGACGGAATTCTTTAGGAGAAAGGTTAATTTCTTCATCTCGCACTGTCACCCGACATTCTTGGGTATAGAGAAAAACATCGCGGAATTTCCGCACGGGAGCAGCTGCTAGAGAAGTAAATCCTTGACGACGAATGAGAGCGCGACAACGAGCGACTAATTCTCGCATACTAAAAGGTTTAGTCAGATAATCATCAGCACCCACTTCTAAACCCAAAACTCGATCGGTTTCGCTGGCCTTAGCACTTAAGATTAAAATCGGGATAATATTGCCGTGATAGCGCAACAGACGGCAGATATCAAGACCGTTGATTTGGGGTAGCATTAAGTCCAAAACGACCAAATCAAACCGAGACTGACCGTGATTGGATTCCTGACTTTGCAGTAATTCTAGGGCAGCGCGACCATCACTAACACCGAGCGCCTCGTAACCTTCTTCTTCCAAAGCCAAAATAATCATATCCCGAATCACTTCTTCATCTTCAACGATTAAAATCCGATGATTGGGAACGAAATCCGTACTCGCCGACAAGGGGGGGTTGTCAAGGGTTAACATAAAAATACTTGATTATTCATCTTGATTTTATCTCAATTTGTCAACTGGCAATCGTTTTGGGGGTAGAGCCGAATGTTATTACAGTTATCTACCTGGTTAGAGGTGGAATCCTATCTAGAACAATCTCAGGGAATTATTATTCCCATTGGTTCCACGGAACAACACGGGCCGACGGGACTGATTGGTACAGATGCTCTGTGTGCAGAGGCGATCGCTAAAGGAGTAGGGACACGGGTAGGAGCAATGGTAGCACCCACCTTAAATGTGGGTATGGCCCTACATCATACGGCTTTTCCAGGTACGATTAGCCTTCGTCCCAGCACTTTGATTCAAGTCATCCTCGACTATGTGACTTGTTTAGCTAGAGCCGGTTTTCGTCGATTTTTCTTTATTAATGGTCATGGGGGCAATATTGCCACCCTAAAAGCCGCTTTTTCGGAAACCTATTATCATTTGGATTCCCTCAATTTGCCTAACACAAACGAGGTTAAATGTCAAGTGGCCAATTGGTTTATGGTGCGAGAAGTTTATCTTTTAGCCAAAGAATTGCAGGTCGAGCAGGAGGGTTCCCACGCTACACCGAGCGAAGTGGCGTTAACTCAGTATCTTTACCATGAGAGCCTTAAAAACGCCTTTTTATCCGAAAAAGTGGCTTCTGGTCATGATATTTACGGTGCGGCTAATTTTCGCCAAAATTACCCCGATGGTCGTATGGGGTCCAATCCTGCTTTAGCGACTCCCGAACACGGTCAGAGGTTCTATGAATTAGCTGTGAAAGAATTGAGTAATACTTAGGGTTTGCTGAATAAATGTGAAAACCTTGTTGGGTAAAACTTTTAGACCTTTTGCCCATCAAAAAGTGCCGACCCTTGGAGTGATTGGGGGGAAAATTCAGGTACTTTTTCCCTGAAAATTAGATAATTGACCAGATGAAAATCTGTAAAACCCTACACCCTACACCCTACACCCTACACCCTACACCCAGAAAAAACTTTTTGCCGCAAACCCTACTTATCTGGAATGGCTTGATTAGTGACTAGGCCACCGAGACCCGGAATAATTTAGCTGTAGCCCTAAAGATAAAACTTAAATATCCAAGGAGAAAATTCATGACTGCCACGACTGACAATAATTCCAATCAACCTCTCGTTAGTTTGCGGGAAATACAAGAACTTTCCATGGCAATTACCGCCAAAAGCCTCAATCCCGCCATGCTAACGGTTGATTTCCTCAAATATTCGGGAATAGTTCCCCCCGACTGGGAATTAAATGGCCAGCCGGCACTCAATCCTAATTACGCTCAAGTTAATTTTCAAAATGGTATCAGCATCGTCGCCCAACCTCGGAAAATTACCTTTGTGGAGATAATTAACTCTCCCGATAGCCTGAACCTGAAACTGCCAGAAATTGTTGGTTTATATCTAGATAAACTCCCTTTGGCCGAATATCAAGCCCTGAGTATCGCCCCGAAAAGCATTGTTCCTCTCCCTAGTAGCCCCGATGCCGCTAAAAAATATATCACCGAAACCCTTCTGGCCCCCGGTCCCTGGCACAATTTCGGCACAGCCCCCCTACAAGCCAGCATAAATCTACTTTATCAGTTAGAAACCTCTCAGCTATCCGTGGCGATTAACGAGGCAAAATTGCAATTACCCGATGGCAAAACTTTGGGAGCATTGTTATTTGCCGGTAACTTTAACTATAATCTGGCCGAGGGCAGCAATCGATTAAATCTGCTCAAACAATATCTGGGACAATGGCAAAAAGATCTAGAGATTTTCCGAGAATTAGTCACCCAGCGTTTTCTGGAAAGACAAGTCCCAGTTTTCCCCTCTAATATCAATCTGCCCTCATGACCCAAGGTGGACTGTAATCAGTAATCAGTCAATACTTGCCGATAACCTAAAACACATCCACCCCCGCAAAGCCTTGTATTTTGGCATTAGCGGCTTCCCCACAGCTGCGCGGGGTGGGGAATAATTTTCCCGGGTTAGCTAAACCTTTGGGATTAAAACAGTCCCGCACATAGCCCATAGTTTCTAAGTCAATCTCGTTGAACATGGCGGGCATATAACAATTTTTATCGATGCCGATACCGTGTTCCCCCGATAAACTGCCGCCAACCCGCACACAAAGTTTGAGAATTTCACCGCCTAATTCCTCCACTTCTTCCCAGGCACCCTCCACCTTGTTATCGTAGAGAATCAACGGGTGTAAATTGCCATCCCCGGCGTGGAAAACATTGGCGATTTTATAGCCATATTTTTCACTTAAAGCCTTAATTTCCTGAAGAACATAGACCAATTGAGTGCGGGGAATCACCCCATCTTGCACAAAATAATTAGGGCTAATTTTCCCCGCCGCCGCAAAAGCCGCTTTTCTGCCCTTCCAGAGTTTTAAGCGGGTTTCGGCATCATTAGCCGTGGTGATGTTTCTCGCCCCATTTTGACGGCAAATCTCGGCAACCCGATGTTTATTCCTGGCGACTTCTACCCCTAAACCATCCAATTCCACTAATAAAACTGACTCGGCATCCCGGGGATAACAGCCGGTAGCTACCACATCTTCCACGGCGTTGATACTGAGATTATCCATAATCTCCATCCCCGCCGGAATCATTCCCGATTTAATAATATCCGCCACCGCTCGGCCCGCCGCCTCGATACTGGTAAAATCAGCCAGTAAAACACAGATAGATTCCGGAGTTTTCAGGATTCTTAGGGTGATTTCCGTGGCGATGCCTAAAGTTCCCTCGGAACCCACAAATAAACCGGTTAAATCATAGCCCGGTTGTTCCGGTACTGCCCCCCCCACATCGATAATTGAACCATCGGGAAGGACGATTTTTAAGCCCATAACGTGATTGGTAGTGACACCGTATTTTAAACAGTGAACCCCGCCGGAATTTTCCGCCACATTACCACCGATCGAGCAGATAATTTGACTAGAGGGATCCGGTGCGTAATAAAATCCCGCCCCGCTTACCGCTTGCGTCACCCAATTATTAATCACCCCGGGCTGCACCACCACCCTTTGATTATCTAAATCAACCCCGAGAATCTGATTCATCCGCGCCGTGACGATGAGAATCCCCTCTTCTAAGGGTAACGCCCCTCCCGATAGGCCCGTACCTGCACCCCTTGCTACCCAGGCAATCTCGTTATCGTGACAGAGTTTCACCACCGCCGCAATTTCTGCGGTGCTGCGGGGCAGTACCACAAGAGCGGGTCTTTGTCTGTATCCTGTGATACCATCGCACTCGTAGGTTAATAATTCATCTTTGCGACGGATGACTCCATCTTTACCGAGGATCGTTTCTAGCTCTTTGATCAGATTGGGGGAGATTTTCGGGGGATTTTTGAGTAACATAGGTTTCAGGGCGGCGGAGTCGCCATAAAATCGCTCTATAGGTGAAAATATCGCAAAAAAGCCAGAAATGAAGCTTTAAAAACTGCTCTCTCCTATTTTAGCACTATAACCCCTTCCTCTCTAGAAATCGGGTCTATCTCGCGCTTGCAGCAATACCGACAATCAGCAATTATCAGTGACTTTTAAATTATTACAGATATATCAGCAGCTGTCTGTAAGCATCTCACCGAAAAACTAATGCGCTCCGGGGTTTGGGGGCGGCGCCACGCCCCCAACGGGGGGTTTGGGGGGTAGAACCCCCCAAAAGCTTGGATTGAGTGATAAAATCGAAAGTAACGCCCGATTTTAGCAGAGAGTTTCCCCTTAAAAATCCCAACTTAGTAGATTTACAAAAATGATATGCACCCGCAGAAACCCCCAAGGGTCTGGATTATAGAGGAAATTGCCGATAAATTTCCCAGTGCTTACCGTTATGGATTAGGAGGGTAATTTCATCGATTATCACCTCAAAAAATAGCTCTTGATTAGCATATTTTGACCAAGCTTTCCAGAAATTATCTTTAGTTAAATCTCGGAAGCCAACGGTTAAATGAGGCGAAAAAGCTCGGCTTTTTGAGGCATTATCGCTGATGTTCAAGGAAGATTCTAGCTGCTGTAAAAGCCGTTTTTGCAGGGTTAATAATTCTGGGGTTTTCTGGACATTAATATAAATGACTCGCGGTTTAAAGGCGGCAAAATCTCGGAGAATCAGGGGAATAGGAGAGTGCAAGCGGGCAAATTCCTCTAAACATCTTTCTAAATCCGTTAATTGTCCTAAATTCCACCGGAAAGGGGGTTGGAGAGTGACGTGGGGAGGCGATTTCAGGGCGGCGCGACTATTGTAAATTTCTGCAAACTCTAACTTGATTTTTGTGGCAATTTCCTGTACTTCTGGCGGCGGCAAAAGCGCGATAAAAAATAGAGATCCCTGGGGTTGATTCATAGAAACAAGCAAAGCTACAGAAATGAAGCTGTCACATCGATTCTAGCAGTCTTCCACAACTCTAGCTAATTGTATATCTCTGTTATATTGCACCCTCGACGGTCAAGATTAATCGGTATAATTATATGATTGTTAATCAGTCCTAGCCTCCTGAGAATTTATGCCCTGGTTTGTCAAGATAGAAAAAGGCATTGTTGATAAAACTACCTTTGATCGCTATGTCAGCGCCCATAAGGACTATGTGCGTGATTTAATTAGCCAAGGACGAGCAGCAAAAACCGGTTATTGGGCAGAAAGGGGCGGCGGAATGTTATTATTTAAGGCCGATTCCCTTGAGGAAGCCCAAGCAATTATAGTTCGCGATCCTTTAATCGAGAATGGTTGTGTGGAATACGAACTCCATGAATGGCGAATTGTCGTCGAGTAATCCAGCTTTTCAGGGAACAGTAATCAGTAATCAGTGAAAAGACGGCAATGTTAAGCTGTTGATTATCTAAATATTACTCCCTAATACTGCCTAGTAGTGGGGAGATGGGGGTGGAGAGTGGAATCAGGAGACCACTTCGTGCGCGTTGCGGGGGGAGTGGGAAGATGGGGAGCTTTTTTGCTGTGAACTGAAAACTCGCATCTGATTACTGATTACTGATCACTGATAACTGATAAGCTATACTGGGGGAATTGTGCTGAAAGCACGGTTGATGCTGCCGATCATTAAATTAAATTGTCTCTAGTGAAATTGAGGAATTAACTTTGTCTAAACAAGATCTCATCGAAATGGAAGGAACCGTCACCGAATCCTTGCCCAACGCCATGTTTAGGGTGGATTTAGATAACGGTTTCAACGTCTTGGCCCATATATCTGGCAAAATCCGCCGTAATTATATCAAAATCCTCCCTGGCGATCGCGTCAAAGTGGAACTGACCCCCTACGACCTAACCAAAGGAAGAATTACCTATCGCCTGAAAAATCAGAAAAAATAGCGATAAAGACGGGCAGAGAAGCCAAAAAGCCTAATAAGCAGCCAAATTTATTTTAAAAAGATAGGTGACACGAGTAAAAGAAATCTGATATAATAGTAAGCTTGCAGTGTTGCCAGAATAGTTAGGCATGAAAGTTAGAGCGTCTGTCAAAAAAATGTGCGAAAAGTGCCGCGTCATCCGTCGGCGCGGTCGAGTCATGGTAATTTGTTCCAACCCCAAACACAAGCAGAGACAAGGTTAACCCACCAAAGTCACTGTCTTGGGGCAGAGAATCGTTACCGTTAATTGTAGTCGTTTTTGGAAAAAAAATCGTTCATAGGGAGAAAGAAAAAGCGTGGCAAGGATAGCTGGTGTAGACCTACCTCGCGATAAGCGTGTGGAAATCGCCCTGACCTACCTCTACGGAGTGGGTCTATCGCGTTCCCAAGAAGTCTTATCTGCGACGGGTGTTAACCCTGACACTCGGGTCAAGGATCTCAGCGATGAAGACGTGGCGGCGCTACGGACTTATATCGAGACAAATTATCAAATCGAGGGGGATTTGAGACGCTGGGAGGCGATGAACATCAAACGCCTGGCCGATATCGGCACCTATCGAGGTCGTCGGCATCGGCTAGGATTACCCGTGCGCGGGCAACGGACGCGAACCAATGCGCGCACCCGTCGCGGTCGTCGGGTGACAGTGGCAGGGAAGAAAAAAGCCCCCTCCAAGAAATAATTTTTTATTCATTGCGATATCCCCCAATCAAGAAAAACTATGGCGCGACCAACCAAAAAAACCGGACCGAAAAAACAGAAGAAAAATATTCCTACCGGAGTCGCTCACATTCAATCGACCTTCAACAATACCATTGTCACGATCGCCGATACCAAAGGCGATGTGATCTCTTGGGCATCGGCGGGATCGAGTGGTTTTAAAGGAGCCAAAAAAGGAACCCCCTTCGCCGCCCAAACCGCCGCCGATAACGCCGCCCGCCGAGCAATCGAACAGGGAATGCGTCAACTAGAGGTGATGGTGAGCGGCCCCGGGGCAGGACGGGAAACCGCAATCCGGGCCCTGCAAGGAGCAGGATTAGAAATCACCCTGATCCGGGACGTGACCCCCATCCCCCACAATGGTTGTCGTCCTCCCAAACGCCGGAGAGTGTAAACAGTGAACAGCTTTTTCAGGTGACAGGGAGCTTGAGGCCGACAGCCGTTAGCTTTGCGCGCATCAGCAGCAGCATCGGGTCGTCAAAGACCATCTGCTCAAAAAACTGAACGCCGAACGCTAAAGGCTGAACGCTAAAGAAAACTGAAAACTGATAACTGAAAACTGATAACTGAACAAGGGAGGTCAATCGGTGGCGCAATTTCAAATCGAGTGTGTAGAAGCAAAAACTTACAAGAATCAGAGTCAGTACAGTAAATTTGTACTAGAACCCCTAGAAAGGGGCCAGGGTACAACCGTAGGTAATGCCCTGAGACGGATTCTCATTTCCAATCTGGAAGGGGCGGCCGTGACGGCCCTGCGGATCGCGGGAGTCAATCACGAATTTGCCACCGTCGAGGGGGTACGGGAGGACGTGATGGAACTCATGCTCAACATGAAAGAAATCATCCTCAAAAGTTACACCAATCAAACCCAGATCGGGCGTTTAGTGGCAACTGGACCGGCGACAGTAGTGGCGGCACAATTCGATTTACCCTCGGAAGTCGAGATAGTCGATCGCAATCAGTACGTCGCTACCCTGGCCGAAGGGGCGAAGCTAGAGATGGAATTTCGCGTGGAAAAAGGCAAAGGCTATCGGGCGATCGATCGCAGTAAAGACGAAGCCACTTCGCTAGACTTTCTGCAAATCGACTCGATTTTTATGCCCGTAACCAAAGTCAACTACAGCGTCGAAGATATCCGTTCCGAAAGCGGTCAAGCTAGGGATCGTCTGCTCTTAGAAATTTGGACAAACGGGAGCATTAACCCCAAAGAAGCCCTTTCCCAAGCGGCCGATATGCTGGTTAATCTCTTTAACCCGCTCAAGGATCTCAACGCCCTCGAATCCTCCAGTAACTTTGACGACCAAGAGATCAACCAGGAAAACCAAATTCCGATCGAGGAACTACAATTATCCGTGCGCGCCTACAATTGCCTAAAGCGAGCGCAGATCAACACCGTAGCCGACCTCCTCGATTACAGCCAAGAAGATCTCTTAGAAATCAAAAACTTTGGGCAGAAATCGGCCGAAGAAGTCATTGAAGCCCTACAAAAACGGTTAGGAATCACCCTACCCCAAGAAAAAAGCAAGTAAACCCAATTCCAGGAAAATACCATGAGACATCGGTGTAAAGTGCCTCAATTGGGTCTGCCGGCTGACCAAAGAAAGGCACTGCTGCGCAGCTTAGCCACCCAGCTAATTCGCCACGGTCAGATCACCACCACCCTAGCGAAAGCGAAAGCGGTGCGAGCAGAGGTAGACCACATTATCACCCTAGCTAAAGACGGTTCCCTGAGCGCCCGTCGCCAAGCTATGGGCTACATCTACGATAAACAACTGGTTCATGCCCTCTTTGAAGGAGCCCAGACCCGTTATGGCAGTCGTAACGGCGGTTATACCAGGGTGGTGCGTACCCTGCGCCGTCGCGGGGATAATGCCCCCATGGCGATTATCGAACTGATGTAACGATGACAGCTTGCCCCCAGTCGCGGATCGCCCTAGTTATCCAGTATGTGGGAACTAATTTCCACGGCTGGCAACGGCAACCCCATCACAGGAGCGTGCAGGAAGAAATCGAGAAGGCTCTGGCCGATATTCTCGGTCATGCCGTCACTCTGCACGGGGCCGGACGTACCGATAGCGGTGTTCACGCCGCCGCCCAAGTTGCCCATTTCCAGCAGCAGAGTCCGATCCCACCTGCCCATTGGGCCAAGGTTCTCAATGCTCGGCTAGATGACGATATCGTCATTCGGGCCTCGGCCCGAGTCCCCGATCGCTGGCACGCCCGTTTCTCGGCCCTCTGGCGACGTTATCGTTACACCCTCTATACCGACCCCATCCCCAATCTCTTTGTTAGCCCCTTTAGTTGGCACTACTACCATCGTCCCCTCGATGCCGATTTGATGGCCAGGGCCCTGGCTCCCCTATTGGGTAAGCACCATCTGGCCGCCTTTCACCGTGCTAACTCTAGTCGTGACCATTCTTGGGTAGAAGTACAGGGGGTGGAATGCTACCGTCAAGGGCCGTTTGTACAGATGGAAATTCAAGCCAATGGCTTTTTGTACGGGATGGTGCGCCTATTGGTGGGAATGTTGGTGGAGGTGGGAACTGGTGAGCGATCGCTAGAAAACTTTACCGACATCTGGGTCAATCAGCGCCGAGAATTGGTCAAATACGCCGCACCAGCTAAAGGACTATGTTTACTGCGGGTGGGTTACGCCGATTTTCCCTTTGCCGATAGCGTCTGGTGCGAGACTCAGCCTCTTTATTATTTCCGAGCAGAGGGGATAGGGGAATAGGGAAGTGGGGGAATGGGGAATAGGGAAGTGGGGGAATTTCAACTAAAACCCCAACACCCCAACACCCCAACACCCGGGTCGGCAATAAAAAAAATTATTTTTGTAAACCAAGGCAAACTGACCATGAACAAAACACCTCTACCAAATTTAGAGACTCTAGAGCAGAAATGGTACGTCATCGATGCGGCCGATCAGCGTCTAGGTCGTCTGGCCACCGAAATCGCCATGATTCTACGGGGCAAAAATAAAGCCACCTTCACCCCCCATCTGGATACGGGGGATTTTGTCATTGTTATTAACGCCGAAAAAGTGACGGTGACGGGCAAAAAACGCCAACAGAAAGTTTATCGCCGCGACTCCGGCAGACCGGGTGGGATGAAGGTAGAAAGCTTCGATAAACTGCAAAAACGCATTCCCGAACGGATTATCGAACACGCTGTTAAGGGAATGCTCCCGAAAAATAGCTTAGGTCGGAAATTGTTCACGAAACTGAAAGTTTATGCCGGTGCGGAACATCCCCATCAGGCACAACAACCGGAAGTTTTAGCGATTAATACGATTCCCGCAGGAGGAAATTAAGTCAATGCAAGCCACGGACAGTAAAAATAAGGTAGTTTATTGGGGAACGGGACGACGCAAATCGGCGGTCGCTTCCGTGCGTCTGGTGCCGGGGACGGGGGCAATTACCGTTAACGGTCGCGATGGGGAAACCCATTTTAACCGCATTCCCACCTATATCCAGACGATTAAGGCTCCTCTGGAGACTTTGGGACTGGAAAACGAGTATGATATCATCGTTAAGGCCGAGGGCGGTGGTTTGACCGGCCAAGCGGACGCGGTGAAATTGGGTGTCGCTAGAGCTTTATGTCAATTGGCCCCGGAAAATCGTCCTCCCCTCAAGAGTGAAGGTTATCTGACTCGGGATCCCCGGGCGAAGGAACGGAAAAAATACGGTCTTCACAAAGCGCGCAAGGCGCCTCAATACTCGAAACGTTAGGTTAATAGAGAGGTTTATTATGCCGAAAAAAATTCATCCTACTTGGTATCCGGACGCTAAGGTGATCTGTAATGGTGAACTGGTGATGACGGTGGGTTCGACAAAACCAGAAATTCATGTGGAGGTTTGGTCCGGTAATCATCCTTTTTATACCGGAACCCAGAAGATGATCGATACCGAGGGCCGGGTCGATCGCTTCTTGCGTAAGTACAAAATGGGCGATAAGTCAAGCAAAAAGGCTGATCAGAAATAATTCTTTACTTTTGCCTTTTTGACCCGGTGGGGAAATTTTCCCGCCGGGTTTTTTGCTATTTTTAGGCTGGTAGGGTCATACTAAATCCTGTTTAAAAAGTATAGGATAGTGGGGTGTGGGGTGTGGGGAGAAACAATTCATAATACCAATTCTCCAAAATGTGACTACAGATAGGCTAGAATATCATATTAGTAGAGTTTAAGG
>NZ_CAIP01000123.1 GCF_000297435.1 Microcystis sp. T1-4
AAACCCCCCCGATGTCGGGGGGGCAAGGGGGGGGGAAAGTCCGGCCTCTGGATTCTTAATGGAGACATTTAGTGATATGGAAAGAATCCCCCGTCACAGCGTAGCTTGACGGTGGGAGTATGTCAAATCGTCTCTAAACAATGGCGAAAAAACCGAAAAATGTTGCCCGTAAACAGAGGCATTGGCAAAGATGGTTAAAACTAACTCTGGTCGCAGTTTTTGGGTTTATTATCCTTAATTTAGCGATTAATTTAGCCCTCCGCTGGCCAATTAATCAACAAAAACCCGTGGATGCCATCTTACTGTTGGGGGGCAGCATTCGTCGGGAAATTTATCTAGCCAATCTAGCCCAGCAACACCCCAATATACCGATTTTAATTTCCCAAGGCTCGAAAGACCCCTGTATTTTATTACTATTTGAACGGGCAAAAGCACCAAAAACTAACGTCTGGTTAGAAAAGTGTGCTGATTCTACCTTCGGCAATTTTTTCTTTGCCGTGCCAATTTTAAAACAATGGGGAGTACATAAAGTAAAAGTTGTCACCTCTCCTACTCATTTACCCCGCGCTAAGTGGTTAGCAGCAATTCACTTGCAATCCCACGCTATAGCAATAGAAATCGATGCAGTTAGAGAAATTGGTATCCCCGGTAATAACGAATCAAAGCTAAAAACTGGGTTAGATGTGACTAGAAGTATAATTTGGGCTTTTGTCGGACAATTAATCTCTCCCCCCTGTTGGCAAGTCATCACCTTAAATTCCGTTGATTTAGAAGCTTGGCGCGATCAAGGTTTTAAATGTGAATATCAAGGTAAGATCGGGTAAACCATCCTCTCCTAGTTAGGGTTTGCGGCAAAAAGTTTTTCGTGGGGGCAGGGTGTGGGCTTCGGCCGTGATCTCAGCGTTCGACTGAGCGTTCGACAAAAGCTCACGCCGAAGTCCCGCCGAACGTCCGAAGTCTCACGCCGAGGTCCGAACGGGTGTAGGGTGTAGGGTTTTACCGATTTTCAGGGAAAAAGTACCTGAATTTTCCCCCTGATCACTCCCAGACCCAGCACTTTTGGATTTCAAAAAAGTCTAAAAGTCTTATCCAACAAGGTTTTTAGATTTATTCAGCCAACCCTAGTTAGTTTTTTAGCGGCTCTATACCATTTTTGTAAATCTACTAAGTTGGGGTTTTTAAAGGCAAACTCTCTCTTCCCACTTTCCTATACCTTTTAAACAGGATTTAGCATCAGAAACCCTATCGGGTATTTGCGATCGCATCTAGAGCCAGATTCAGTTTCAGCAGGTTAACCCCCGGTTCGCCGAAGATGCCGAGAAAGCGCTCGTCGGTGTTTTTGATAACGAGGATCTCCACTTGATTCGGCGGTAATCCCCGCGAGCGCGCCACCCGCTCGATCTGCGACCTGGCGGCCTCTGGGGTAATATGGGGATCGAGACTCGATCCGGAGGTGTACACCAGATCCGCGGTGGGTTTAATTGCCGCTTTCTCTAATCGGGGAATCTCCCCCTCTATAGCTTTCACCAGATCGGGATTGGGTTTTCCTTGAATTCGCTCAATCAATGCGGGGTTACTAGGGGCCAGGTTACTCGCCCCCGAAATTCCGGTTTGCAGGATCTTGTTAGGATCGTTTTTCGGAGCGGCCGTACTGTAGGCGGTGGTGCTCGGACGACCGTTGAAATAGCGATCGCTGGTGAAAGGTTGCCCAATTAGAGCCGAACCCACCACTTGACCTTGATTATTGGTGATCAAACTCCCGTTTGCTTGAAAGGGAAAAAGAATTTGACCGATGGCGATCATCGAGAAAGGATAGATCAGGGCGGTAATTACCCAGAGAACTAGGGTAGAACGGATGGCTCTACCGGCCTCGCGTGCAAAACTCATGATTAAAACCTCTCCGGTATAAAAATGACAAGGAACAGATAGATAAATAAAGCAAAGGCGACTAATCCTAAAAGGATTAATGGGAAGGATTGACCCCTATCGATAGTGCTTCCCCTAGAAGCTTGAACGATGGGGGAGAAAAGAATTGTCAGACAGAAATTTAAGAAAATATACCAGAAAAATCGGAATTTTCTAGGGGCTGCTTTCATAAGAATTAGAATGTTGAGTTTTTGGGAGATTTGTTTTTGCCAGTAAATCAAGAAAATAGCTGTAGTTGTCGATAGGTTGTCTTGTTCCCTTTTGTCAATTCATAGTTAGGGTATGCTGAAAAAGTTTCTCGTGGGGGCAGGGTATAGGGTTTTACCGCTTTTCATCTGGTCAATTACCTAATTTTCAGGGGAAAAGTACCTGAATTTTCTGGGTTGAACAATAATAACTCTTGTCTGTCAAATATATCGACGATTGAGGGAAGCTCAACTGCACCGATGTCTTTAAGAATGTTGGGTTTTCCTCAAACCATTGCCTCGATCAGTTTTGTTGCAAGTATTAAATCGCTCAACCCAACCTACAAGCTATCATAGATAGGGACAAAGTTTTGTAAGGGATGCTATATACTTTTAAGATTTTGGAAGATAGTAACTGGCTGATCAGGATTCGTAACAATTTCCGACCATATCTGCATGAAATCTCGGTTAATTTGAGTCATTGAATCAAACTCAAAATAATCTTTTTTATATTGCCACCAACCCTTAAGAAAGGGTTTTGGGGAAGTTTTATTTTCCCAGAGTATTAACTCTAAGTCGGGCCTAACTTCAAACTCTTCCATTTCCCAAGATGTCACCTCTAACCCCGGTAGTTTCAATTCTTCTTCGGGGGACTCTGACAAAACCGTAATAACTGCTTTAAAACTAGAATTATCAAGGCGATATTCTGGTTTGATGACTTTGGCTAAATGCTCAAAGGGAATATCTTGATACTCTAAAGCTTCTAATACTACCCTTCGCACTTGCGTTAGTAACTCTTTAACAGTAGGATTACCACTTAAATTAACTCGGAGCAACATTATATTACTAATTAAACCGATTAGAGGCTTCAGGTGTGGATGATTACGAGCGTCACGGGGAGCGCGGATGATAATATCTTCACAGCCACTATAGCTATAGAGTAAAACAGCAAAGGCTGTTAGTGCAGTCATAAATAAAGTGATTCTTTGCTCTTGACAGAGGATGTTTAATTTCTCTGTGAAATCCCTAGGAATTTCAAAATCAAAATTAGTCCCTAGACTTGAAACCGATGAATCGGATAATTTATCACTAGATTTAGACGGCGAAATCAGGTGTGGGGGAATTTTTAAGGTTGGTGACTCTCCCGCTTCTAAAATACGTTTATAGTGGTTAATTTTCGGTTCAATTAGTTGAGAACTAAAGGATTTTAGTTGCCATTGAACATAATCAACATACTGGATAGGTAAGGGAGGTAAAGGGGAGGAATCACCTAAGACAAAAGCCTGATAAAGTAGCTCCAATTCTTTAAAAAAGAGCGTCAAGGATGAATTGTCTATAATAATATCATGGATGTGAGTGAGGAGAATGTGATCCTTCTCATCCAAACGAATTAATATCAGTCTGATTAAAGGGCCATTAATCAAGTTGAAGGGTTGATTAATAATCTCTTGTAATAATCTTGCTAATTCCTCATTTTTCTGGTTCTCTGGCCAGGTTTGTAAATCAATTATGGGTAGGTTTTTTTCGGTGTAGGGGTTAATTAACTGAACGGGGGAACCGTTGACTTCTCGAAAGGTAACACGCAATATTTGATGGCGATAGATAATCTCATTCAAGCTGGCTGTTAAAGCGGCTAAATTGAGGTCTCCTTTAAGGTAGTGTCGTCGAAAATTACCCGAAAAATGGACGACTGTATTAGATTTTTCATAGGCCCATCTTTTCTGTTGAGTCAAAGATAAGGGAAAATAAGGACAGCCAGATAAGTAATCAATCTCCAGGGAAGAATCGGCAATGAAATCTTTGTCTATGATTAAGGGATTAATTACCTCATTAAATTTTATCTTCTCAATTTTTTCGATTAGCTCTGGATGAGTTTTCCGTAAATATTCGGCAAATTCGGCCACCGTTGCGGCATCAAGAATAGTTTCTACAGCAAACTTTTTTTCAAAATAAAACTCTAGCCTCTTACAGAGGGCAATAACTTTGAGGGAATGTCCCCCCAATTGAAAAAAGTTCTCATCAATTCCTACTTTTTCTAATTCCAAAACCTCCGCCCAAATTGCGGTTAATAGTTCTTCTTCTGGGTTTCGTGGCGGTGTAACCAGACGAGAAGTATCATAATTTAGGGGCAATTTAGCTAAAGCTGCACGGTCAACTTTATCATTGGGGGTCAAAGGCATCTTTTCTAAAATTACTAATGCCCGGGGAATCATATAATGGGGTAACTTTTCTTTTAGATAGTCGCGCCATTGAGCGAGAACTTGCTCGACTTTAACGGTGGGGTTAATAACAGCATAAGCGATTAATTGAGGATCATTTAACTGCTCTTGACGGACAATGACTACCGCTTGGTGAATGGCGGTATTTTCGTTT
Organism: Microcystis sp. T1-4; assembly: GCF_000297435.1. GTDB lineage: Bacteria > Cyanobacteriota > Cyanobacteriia > Cyanobacteriales > Microcystaceae > Microcystis. Next base: position 4,485 of record NZ_CAIP01000123.1, read on the forward strand.
AAGATGCCTTCAATTTCCCCTAATTCAATTCTTAAACCACGAATTTTAACTTGAAAGTCTATACGCCCTAACCATTCAATATTACCATCGGGAAGATAACGGGCTAAATCGCCGGTTTTGTATAACCTCGCCGATGGATTATCATCAAAAGGATGGGGAATAAATTTTGCCGCAGTTAATTCGGGACGATTGAGATATCCCCTAGCTAAACCTACTCCCCCAATATGTAATTCTCCCGCAACCCCCACAGCCACTTTTTTGAGAGACTCATCAAGGATATAAGCTTGAGTATTAGCAAGAGGACGACCGATAGTTAAGGGACTATCAGGGCTACATTCTGCTATGGTGGCATCAACGGTGGCCTCGGTGGGGCCATAGGCATTAAAAAAGCGTCTTCCCACTGACCACTGAGCCATCAAGGCAGGGGGACAAGCTTCTCCACCGACAATTAATACCTGTAGGTGTTTTAAGGGTGCTTGAGGGAGGACGGCTAATACTGATGGGGGAATTTGTGCATGGGTAATAGCTTTTTTTTGCAGAAAATTAAGCAAGTTATCCCCCGGAAGTAAGGAGTTAGAATTTCCTAGACAAAGTTGCGACCCCGAACAAATAGCGGTGAAGATTTCCGAAACGGAAGCATCAAAATTTAAGGAAGCAAATTGCAGAACACGACTTGAGGGATTTAAGTTAAATAGTTTAATTTCTGTTTGAGCTAAATTAACTACTCCTTTATGAGTAATTAAAACCCCCTTGGGTAGGCCAGTGGAGCCAGAAGTATAGAGAATATAGGCTAAGTTGTCGGAGTTTACAGCAGTTTTAGGGTTTTCTTGACTTTGTTGAACTAGGGACTGATCTTTATTTAAAAAAATTACTTTTATCTGCTCAAGGGGGAGATTTATAAGGGGTTTTTCCTGTGTCAATAAGATAGATATACCGGCATCTTCTAGGATGAATTTTAGCCGTTCTTGGGGGTAAGCAGGATCAAGGGGTACATAACCCCCTCCCGCTTTGAGAACACCTAAAACCCCGATGATCATTTCTAGGGAACGCTCAACACAGATTCCTATTAATTGTTCTGGTTTTACTCCTAATTCAATTAAATAATGGGCGATTTGGTTGGCCCGATCATTTAACTGCCTATAGGTTAAGGAGGAATCTTCAAAACTTACCGCAATCTGATTAGGGGTCTTCTCCACCTGGGTTTCAAATAATTGATGAATTGTGGTGGAATAAGAATAATTTTCTGCCCTAAAATTCTTCTCAATTGGCTGTAATTGTACTTCAATCATGATTTAAGTAGCTGGTTATAATTAAATTAAAAATGGATTTTAGGTTCGATCCCCCCTTAGTCCCCCCTTAATAAGGGGGGTGCCAATCCCCCCTTAGTCCCCCCTTAATAAGGGGTGCATCTGAAAGTTTTCAATACCTACCTACTTAAGATAGTGCAAACAATCAATTATGTTTTCTAAGTCTGGTAACACTGTGGCCAATTCCCGTTCATGTTTGCGCCATTTTTCTTGTCTAGGAGCAGATAGGGTTCTTTGAGCGATGGGTAAGGGTTGAGAGAGAATTTGCTCGATTTGTTTGTCTTGATGCAGTTGGGCAAATTGGGCAATATGATTAATAGTTTGCCCGGGATGTTCAATTAAATCCCGATAATTGACCGGACACCAACAGGAAGGGTTGAGGGACTGAAGGTCTTCTATGAGGTAGGAATTAGCCATTTTCCACTGATAGGCGGCAATTTCTACCAGAGAAGATTCCTGGAGAGATGACCAACCGGGTACGAGCAGAAAACTCCACTGACTATGCTCCCAACCGGGTAAGGGTTGATAGCTAATAAAACGATGCGATCGCCATCCTTCTAACAAACTACTAATATTTTCCCTAGCATCTCGATAAAGATAGATAAAGAGAGCATCAGGAAATACAGCCTTTAAGAAAGGAACTCTTAGAGCATTTTTCGGCGTTTTTTCTAAAAAACGAATTTTGTTAGGACGCTCATTTTCAGCAATGTTTAAATATTTTACCCCCTCCCGATTTTGTAATTGTTGGGTAAAACCTTTTCTCAGAGTCTTACTAATTTCTGGGGTAGCATCGCCTTCATCCAATCGGTTGGAGCTAAAATTGCGTGCGGCAGGATGTAAAGCGGGTATTCCTTCGATAATTTCGTGACTTTCATCTCCAATCGTCCATAAATCGGGGAATTTAGCCAGGGTTTCAAACAATAAACTACTTCCTGCTCTGGGTGCAGAAACAATAAAAATCGGCTTTTCAAACTCTGGGATTGAGAGGTTTTTATCTTCTACTTCTAGCTGAGATTGGTGCTTTTTTTTGGCAATTAACAAACGCTTTCTCTGATGCAGAGAAAGCATCTCGCCATCTTTTCCCCTCAGGGGTGGGGAAGGGGATAGGGTTGAAAGCATGGAAGTAATAGGATTAATTATTTCTTGGATTGCCACGGATGAAGATAGCCATTTTTGTAATAATGGTGCAATTTTTCGGCTAAATTCCCCGATTAAATCTCGATAGGCTAATTCTCCTCGATAGTTTTGTCCAAATTTGGCAAAAACTGCTTGCCATTGGCTTTGAAATTCTGCCAGTTTTTCGGTCAGTTGCTCTAGTTGTCCCTGGGGAAGGGAGCAATTTTCAAGAAGACCATAAATAGCGGCTACTTGCTCCTCAATTTCCGCAGCAGTAAGCACGGGTAAATCATTAAGTGGGACCTGAGCTAAACTGTTTGTTCTGCACATCTCATCTGGGTCATTTTCAACAATGAACAATTATTAGTTAGCGATTATCCAGTTTCTAGATTTTAACTGAGTAAGGGGTTCTGACCCCCCTGATTAAGGGGGGAAACTGACAATTTTTAACACCCACCTACTTACTAACTTTTGAGTTTTTTGAGAGATGCTGCTAAAGTTTCGCCCACATAGTCCCCATAAAGAATCCCCTTAGCGGTTAATTCAATTTCTTGGGTAGATACGGTGACAAAACCATCTCTTTCAAGCGCGGACAAAGTTTCCCCGCAAAGGGATTGTAATTTAAACCCATGTCTTTGCTGAAATGCAATTAAATCAAAACGTAATGTCTTGATTCCTAGTAAAACTTCCCGCACCATCCGGTCCAAGCTAGTCAGCTTATAACCGCGAGATAAGGGTAGTTCGCCTTGGGCCAGAAGGGTCGCATATTTCTCCATATCGCTAGTATTTTGTAACAGAGAATCCCCTAAACAGCCAAAAGCAGAGACTCCCAGTCCATAAAACTCCATTCCGTGCCAAATATTAAAAATGTATTCACTGCGATATTGTTTGGTACTTGTGGCCAAATCGCTGTCATTTTTAACATAGGTAAAATGACTCCAAGGATTATAGTTTGCTTGAGCAAATCGCTCCATGGCCAACTGCATAAACTGCATTTCTAGCTCTGCTGATGGCAATTCTATAATTTCTTGGCGAACCCCTTGATCAAATACTTGGGTATTGGCAAAAGCTTCCATTTTATAAACGGTGATGCTTTCTACACCGGTTTTCAGAGCGCATTCTAAGCTTTCTTGCCAAGTTTCTACAGTTTCTCCGGCTAGTCCACTCAATAGGTCAATATTAATTGACCATTGCCCCTCACCAGCTTTTTGAGCTACATCGATCGCTCGATAAGCTTGTTTTTCGTCATGACCTCTGCCACTTAGTTTGATGATTTGATCATTAAAAGATTGAACACCTAAACTCAGGCGATTTACCCCTAATTCTTTGAGTACCCTCATTTTTGATGGGGAAACACTCAAGGGTTCTGCTTCTACGGAAAACTGTTTCTTTTCTTCAAAGTAGGAGAAATTTTCCCGTAAATTCTCGACAACTTGGACTAACTGGTTTCCGGTTAAGGTAGTGGGAGTTCCTCCGCCAAAATAAACCGCCTGAATCCGTCGGTTTTTCAAATTGAATCTTTCGGAAACGAGTTTAATTTCTTGGCAAAGCGTATCTACATAGGCCTGTACTTGGCTCTCTTTGAGGTCAACGGTTTTGTAATAACAAAAAGCACAGCGTTGGGTACAAAAGGGGATATGGACATAGAGACAGATTGGCTGTTCTTCTAGTTTTTCGGCGATTACCCCTGCTTTCCACTGACGAAAGGGGGGATAGTTAGGATTTAAGGGTAAACGTTGCGGCGTTTGGGTTTTCGGAAGTTCGATGGTTAAAGTCATGGTTTTTGACCAGGGTATTGTTATTGAGGTTGCATTAACTCTAGATCAAGCTGTGACCGTTAATTGTTCACTTGCCGGTATTTTCTGGGCAATACAACTAGCTAAAACGTTAAGATTGCTAAAGGATTCTAGATTTAAATCCGATTCCGCAAACTCAACCTCGAAATGCTGTTCTGTCAAAGCAATTAACTCAACTACTGCGATGGAATCCAATCCTAACCCGTCTTCAAATAGGGAGGCGGTTTCGTCAATTTCCTCGATTTTGAGATTGACATCCAGTTTTTCGGCAATAATTGTCTTGAGTTGATTTAAAATATTTGTCGCCATTTTCTAAGCTTTGGGTAAAAAACTGACTAATTGCTGATGGTCGATCTTCCCGTTGGGTAACATCGGTAAGGTTTTCAAAGTGACAATGCGGTCTGGAATCGCTCTTTTCGGTAGTATATCAAAGCACAATTCTCTGATTTCATTCTCAGACAGATGACTCCCTTTTGTCAAGACACAAAAAGCGACTATACCTTTGCCTCTTTGACTCTCTCCATGGCATTGAACCGCAACCGCTTCAATTTCCCCTAAGGTTTCCATATTTTTCTCGATGTCAGAAAACAAGACCAATAGACCATCCCGGTTAATACTGCGATCGCATCTTCCCCAAACTTCTAGATGACCGTCTAAATGTAGCTTACCTAAATCTTTAGTAGGGAACCAATCATCAGAATTTGTTGACATCAGCGGCACTCCTGCCGGATCAACATAACCATCAAAACCCAGGGGATGCTGACAGCAAATTTCCCCAACTTCTGACATTTCCGAGTTTAAAGATTTATTAAGTTGCAATCGGACACCTGGCATAGGTAAACCGACCGTTTGACAACGGAGCGATGATTCTTCTTGGGGACTACCTGCGGCAATTACCCCCATTTCTGTACTGCCATATAACTTAACTAGGGGTCCGAAATTCTCTTCATATTTGATAAAAGTGTTTTCTTTGATCAGATCTCCCGCCACCACTGTTAATTTATACTCTCTGGCTGATTTTCTGCCTTTAACTAAGGTTTCACAAAAGCTAGGAGTCATAAAAGCAACATTAGGATTAAAGTCTTTTTCTCTCTGAAGATAGCGTAAAAGGTTAGCACCTTTCTGTAAATCAATAGAGGCTCCAACAGCCACACTAGGAAGAAAAGCAGCCCCTAAACCATAGAGATGATAAATCGGGACTGGAATCGCCACTCTCGCCTCTGAATTTAATCTCAATCTTTCCACACAGTTAAGCACATTTTCTAGCAATTTAGTCTGAGAATGAACCACTATTTTGGGTGTTCCTGTACTCCCAGAAGTCCTCATATACAGCCTTTTACCTTTATCATCAATGGTTTTGTATTGATGATTTTCGGTAATTTTTAGCCAATTGCTAATCTGATCTAAATTGTCAGTTTTTTCTAGTTTGGGAGTGAGGCAATAGCGACAAAACTCAGGAATAATAGAGGGCGAGTTTGACTGAGGCTGCAAAAAGAAACTATAGCCCTTTTCTAACAAAAATAACAGGGTTAAAGCACTGGGAAGAGAATTTTCACATTCCAGGGCCAAGCAGTCTGCTAGATCGATTTTTTCTTGCCTGAAAAAGCTTGACAAATTGTCAAATATTTCCCCAACATCTTGCCAAGAATAGGTTAAACATCCATCGGTAAGCACGTTGGACTGATACGAGTCTAGAGAGGGAATGCGGGCTATAAATAAGCTGTTCAACATTTACATTGGTATGGAAGGTTACATGGGGGTGAGATAGTGGCGGCAGAAATCAGGGTAAACGCGGCTCAAACGCTATTGATAATTGGCTAATTTTAGCGGCCGTTGGTCTGCTGTCTAGGCATTGCAAGTGCTACCAGTCAATCAGAATATTTACGAATTGTCAAGGATTTTTAAAATAGGTTTATCCCTCGGTAAAAGTGTGTTAGACTCCGGGAGATTGATTTTTAGGAGTTTCTCATGGACGAAGTTAACGAACAGGCTGGCGCTGATGAATCTTCATCTCAGAATGTTAACGAACAGGCTGGCGCTGATGAATCTTCATCCCAGAATGTCAACGAACAAGCTGCCGCTTCAGAATTTTCTTGGGAGGAAATCAGCAAAAAACTAAAGGCTGCCCCGGGTGAAATCAGCAAAAAACTGGCATCCTGGGGGGTTTCTTTGGACGAAGTAGCCAAAAGAATTGGTTCTTTGGGACTCCCAGGCGTAATTCTCGTGGTGACGGTATCCACCTCGGGAGCTACCACTTATCCCGTTGCCTTCGCTCTGGCAGCTTTAGGGGGTCCCCTCGGCGTTTTCGGTGGTTTGGGACTGCTTAGTCTGACCACTGTGGTGGGGGATGTCTTGACAAACTATGGAATTGAAGCGGTTCTTGGTGCTATCTATAAAGATCGTCGTAAACAGGAAGCTCAGGAAGACTTAATCAAAGAAGTTGAAGGTTTACCGATTACCCAAGCACTGAAACTGAAGCTCAAGCAGCAAATAGAGTCGGTAGAAGTTGTGTCTGAGGATGTTGGTTCCCCAAGAAAAATTGAAATTGTAGAGTAATGACTTCAAGTCATGCCTTGTTTTTTACTCTGATTTCGTCTTCGTCTTTGATGACATCAACTAAGTTGGTTGCCTTGAATTGAATTAACCCCTAAGTAAAGAAAGGATCAGTTTTATGTCCGCTCAACAAAATGTTTTGTCCAATGTTTTGTCCTTTGATGGGCAAAGAAATTATGTGGAAGTTCCTTACAATGCTCAACTGAACCCGGAACAGTTTACCGTGTCCTGTTGGGCTAAAGTAACGGGAAAACAGGGTCAATGGCGATCGCCGATAACTAGCAGAACCGACAGCCCGCAGGGGGGATACATCCTCTATGCCGGGGAAAACAACAAATGGCAGTTTTGGACCGGCAATGGCGGTAATTGGGTGACCGTAACCGGTCCAGATGTTGTGCTGGGAACCTGGACCCATTTAGCCGCCACCTACGATGGCAACAACATGAGACTCTATGTCAATGGGCAACTAGCTGGCGGACCCGTGGCTACCAAAATCATCCTGAATAAGAAATCTCCCTTACGGATTGGAGCAGGAGCGACAGAAAGAAACCCAGACTATTTATTTGCCGGCCAAATCGGGGAAGTGCAGGTTTGGAACCAAGCGCGGTCCCCGGAAGACATTAAAAAATCAATGAATTATCGGCTGCTAGGCAATGAACCAGGCCTGGTGGGCTATTGGCCTCTTAATGAAGGTTCAGGGAACATCGCCACCGACAAAACCGGTAAGGGCAGTAATGGCACAATTAACGGGGCAACTTGGCAGCAAGAACAACTCCCCTTAAGTGCCAAAGCCTCTAAACCCAATATTGTCATTTTCCTCACTGACCAGGACAGTGCCGCCGTTGCTGAACGCTGGCCGCAAAGCTTTGAAGATGAGCATCTACCGGCCCTGAAACGACTGAAAAAGAACGGGCTGACCTTCAACAAAATGTTCACGGTAACGGTGGCCTGCTCTCCCAGTCGGGCTACTCTGCTCACCAGTACCTATCCCAATCAACACGGTGTCATCAACACCATTGCCGAGCCTTTTTCCGATATTACCAACCGCTATGAGGATAGCTACGGACAATCCCTAGAACAAAAGCTTCTTAGTCCCACTCAGGTGAACCTAGCTCGGGTTCTGAAGGCGGCTGGTTATAAGGTCTATTGGAAGGGCAAATGGCACTTGAGCGTTCCCAAGAGTGACACCGATAAGTGGTCAAGCGAAGACATCGAATACATGAAACAGTCCTACGGTTTCGATGGCTGGACTCCGATTGATGCGGGAGTTGCCCGCAGTGATTTAACCAAGTTTGGCAAAGGAATTTTTTACAATGATGAACGCTATCTACGGGGTGTAGAAGGGGTCAAAAAAGTCATTGAGCAAGATGCCAAGGAAGGACGCGGAGCTTTTAGCGGACTTTCCCCGGAGAAAAAGGAAGCGAAAAAGCAAGATATCTTGGATAAAATTGACAAGGCCATTCCCCGGGAAGAACAAGGGGTTCTCGAATTTATTCAAAATTACAAATCCGAGGACGGTCCTTTTTGCTTGGTGGTGTCTTTGGTCAATCCCCATGATATTCATGTGGCTCCTACCTTTGAGAAAGATGCTGGCTATTCCCTAGAGGACTTTAAAGATTTTAATCTTCCCATTCCCGAAACTGTCTTCGAGGATCTATCCTTTAAACCAAGCGTCCAAGAAATTTTTAAACAAGGCTGTCAAGTCAAGGAAGATCAACGCTTAAAACGGATCAAGGAAGCGCGACGCTTAAAACTGAGCGACGAAAAGGTGTGGTATGAAGATTTACCAGAACTAAAAGATGGTCAATTCGCTACCAATAGTCAGCAAGTTCAGCAGATGTTTGTTAACTTCTACGGCTATCTAAAAAAACTGGCAGATAACCAAATCAATGAAGTGCTGAATGCCCTTGAAGCTAAGGGATTAATTGACGATACCTTAATCGTGCGGACTTCCGACCATGGGGAAATGTGCCTGGCCCACGACCGTCAGCGAGAAAAGCCTTTCAATGCCTACGAGGAAGTGCTTCGGGTTCCTCTGATTATTTCTAACCCGAATCTGTTCCCCAACGCCGTTAGTACCGATTCCTTTGCCACGACCTTGGATATAGTGCCAACTCTGGCTAAATTTGCTGGGGTATATGATCTGTTCCAGTTTGCCTTTCAGGGTTGTGACCTAACGCCTTTATTCACCAATCCCCATCAGGAAGTCCGCGATGCCATTCATTTTACTTTTGATGATGGTACGCTGCCTCCCCGGTTTTTCAAAACCATTCCCCGACGTATCCGTACTATCCGCACCAAAGAGTGGAAATATTCTGTTTACTTTAACGACGAGGGGACTAATTACGAGTACGAAATGTACGACCTAGTCAATGACCCTCTGGAAAAAACCAATGTTGCGGGTAAACCAGAATATTTAGAAAAATTCCGGCAACTACACGCGCAATTGATCACCCAGATGGTTAAGTTAAAAACTGTTCCGGGTCGTTTTTCTATCTATACAGAAGAGATGAAGCAACAGAATTTTATTCCTCCTCTGTATTGGCCGACGGAAGACGAGGCCGAATATGAAGCCATCATGGATTATGCGGCTAACCAAGCTCAGTCTTCCTACCGGCACCGAGATCACAAGGAGGTGATCAAAGCCCAGGCAAAAGATGTTGATCCCGATATGTGGTGGTTGGGAATCTAATCAAAGCGCCGCGGCAAAACAACTAAGTAGGTGGGTGCCATTGATTTGCACCCACCTGTAATGGGAGCATACCGCCCACACTGGGTCTTACATTCAATGAGACCAACCTACTTAGGGCTTGCTGAATAAATCTAAAAACCTTGTTGGATAAGGCTTTTAGACTTTTTTGACCTCAAAAAGTGCCGACCATTGGAGGGATCGGGGGTAAAATTCAGGTACTTTTTCCCTGAAAATTAGGTAACTGACTACCTCAAAATCGGTAAAACCCTACACCCCACCTGCCCCCCCGATGTCGGGGGGGTTGGGGGGGGCCACACCCTGCCCCCACCAACAAACTTTTTCAGCAGACCCTACTTAGTAGATTGTCCAGCTTAAGGTTGTGTTTACCCAGTTATAACAAGATGCCCAGAGAGCGCTTAGGCACATCGATCGGCTAACTTTAAATCTATCCAGCAAATTAAGGAATTGTGCCATGATGCCAGCGAAACTACCGAATCGGTGTAAAATCGAGTTGCTAAAAAATAGTTTTAGCAAAACCCCTCTTAATCTTTCGGAGTTAAGCACACTCCAGCGAATCATTTTAATAACCGATGGGACTCTGACCGACATTTTAGAGATTTATTTGTTGGAAAAAATGTCAATTGTTAAACTGTCTGAAGAAGCGGTATATTTAGAGGAAGACTTGCCGGTTTTAGATCTTGAAAAAGGTAGCAAAATTATCAAAAGAAAAATATTTCTTTGCAGTACAGTCAGCCAAAAAAAATTAGTTTATGCCGAGTCTATTATTGTTATTGATAGACTAGACACCAAGTTTCAAGACGAATTAATCAATTCAGGAAAACCCATCGGTAAGCTTTGGTTAGAAAATCGGATGGAAACCTTTAAGGAAATCGTTGATTTATCTCAAGAACCTGCGGGGGATTTGGCTGAGGATTTTAAAATCAGTCCAGAAGAAAAACTTTTTTCTCGTACCTATCGTGTTTTCTCTCAGAAGCAAGCGATTATGATGATTACAGAAAAATTTCCCGAGAGTTATTTCGTCTAAAAATATCTCTGGAGTCATTCCATTAACAACCATCTCAACTTTGCTCATTCAATCATGTTTAATCTTCAGCGAGAAAATCCCGGGCAAATGTCTGATAGAGACACTGTCTTGCAGATGGTAAGGGGTTTTCAGATTAGCCAATGTATTTATGCGGCCGCCAAATTAGGAATTGTTGATCTGTTGGCAGATGGAACAAAATCTTATCAAGAGTTAGCCACTGAAACCAATACTCATGCTGATTTACTTTATCGTTTTTTGCGGACGTTAACCAGTCTGGGGATTTTAGAAGAAACCCAACCCAACTATTTCCAAAACACTGCTTTAGCAACTTATTTAAGAGATAAGCAACAGGGAACTGTTCGCAATTTTCTGATGGCCGAAATAGAAGAAAGTTATGCTAGTTGGGGAAATCTGACTCAAAGTTTAACCACAGGTCAAGGTGCTTTTGAGTCTATGTATGGTGTCAATATTGAAGAGTTTCATCAACAAAATTCTGATCAAGCTGAAGTTTTTGATCAAGCAATGGTTGATATAACTGCAATTCAAAACCCCCTGATTTTGGCCGCTTATGATTTTTCTGTCGGGGAAATTGTCGCAGATATTGGTGGAGGATACGGAAAATTTCTGGCTGCTATTTTACAAAAATATCCCCAGATTAAAGGAGTGCTATTTGAACAACCCTATTGTATTGAGCAGGGGAAATATCTACTAACACAAGAGGGAGTGATCGACCGTTGTAGTTTGATTCCTGGGAGCTTTTTTGACCCCATTTTCCTTAAAGCAGACATTTATTTATTGAAGAAAATTCTGCTCAATTGGGATGATCAAAAAGCCCTTGAAATTCTCAAAAACTGTCGTCAGGCTATGGCCCCATCCTCTCGATTGTTAATCGTGGATCGAATTTTGCACAAAAATCGTTGGAAGGATAATTTAGCTGATCTCAATTTATGGATGCTAGGTTCAGGAAAAATTCGATCGGAATCTGAATTTAGGGTATTATTAGAAACGGCTGGCTTTCAAATAACTAAAATTATTGACACTCAGTCTATAGAGAGTTTAATTGAAGCTACTCCACTCTAAACCAGAAACTTAAATACCGCTCTGTTTGCCAAACTACTCAATTCAACCTTATTAGGAAAAATTTTATGACTAACAACATCTCTACTAAACCTCTCAAGCATATTGCCATCATTCCAGACGGTAACAGAAGATGGGCAAAAAATCAGGGCTTATCTCCCCAAGAAGGTCACAGAAAAGCATTTATAGAGGTGGCACCTTCCCTATTAAAAACGCTTTGGGATAAGGAAATTTACGCCGCAACATTGTGGCTATTCTCCACCGAAAACTGGAAGCGTTCCGATAGCGAAGTTGACAACTTAATGGATGTTTTTAGTCAGTTTCTCAGCAATTTATTGCCCTTATCGGTTGAATACTCAGTACAGTTGCGACACTTAGGTAGAAAAGATCGCCTTCCTGAACATCTCTTGTCTATTGTTGAGGAGGTAGAGCATAGCACCAAAGGAATGACCGGTCACATCTTCAATTTTGCCCTAGACTACGGTGGTGAAGATGAGATAATCCGCGCAGTCCGCCGCCTAGTAGAAAAGGGGGTTAAACCTGAAGAGATCGAACCTCATCAGCTAATGGATCAATTTTGTCCGCCGCCAGATCTGATTATTCGGACCTCTGGAGAATGTCGGTTATCTGGATTTATGCCCCTACAGAGTTGTTATAGTGAACTCTACTTTACAAATACCTTCTTTCCCGATCTAAATCCGGCAGATATTGAAGAAGCTATCCACTGGTTTCAAAATCGCGAGCGTCGCTTTGGAAAATAGGATCAAGCAAATTAAGCCAACTATAGCCATTGAGTGCAATCAAATTACTTTATTTCCCATGACTCAATCTATTCATCAATTATTGGAACAGCAGGTACAACGCACCCCTGAAGCGATGGCTCTGATTGGGGAAAACTGGCAAATTAGCTATGAAAGCTTAAATCAAAAAGCCAATCAACTGGCCTATTATTTACAAAAATATGGGCTAAAACCGGAAAGTCTCGTCGGTTTATCTGTGGAACGTTCCCCGGAAATGGTGATGGCCCTTTTGGCTATTCTAAAAGCCGGATGTGCCTATGTTCCCCTCGACCCCGACTATCCCCCGGAGCGCTTGGATTATATGATACAAGATGCTCAATTATCTCTCATAATCACCAACAGTTATTTAATCGGTAAATTCGGGGACAATCAGAGAGTTAAAATTCTGAAATTGGATGAAGATTGGGGGCTAATTGCCCTAGAAAAGCCAGAAAATCTCGATATTGAAGTTAACCCCGAAAACCTCGCTTATATTATCTATACATCAGGTTCCACCGGAAAACCCAAGGGCGTGATGATTGAACATCGCTCTGTGGTTAATTTTATTGAAGTGGTTAAGACTACCGCTAATCTCAGTCAAAGCGATCGAATTTTACAATTTGCCTCGATTAGTTTTGATGTTGCCGTCGAGGAAATTTATCCTTGCTTAACTGTTGGTGGCACGGTTGTTTTGCGAACTGAGGCGATGTTAAGCTCATTTTCTAGCTTTATCCAAAAGTGTCGAGAATGGCAACTGACAATCTTAGATTTACCCACAGCTTTTTGGCAGGCTTTAATTACCGAATTAGCGCGAACTAAGGAACCCTTCCCCGAATCGGTGCGATTATTATTTGTGGGTGGAGAAAGTTTATTACCCGAAAAACTCAAACTATGGCAGCAATATATAGAAGAAATGCTACAAACTGGGAAACTCCGCCGAGTACCCCAATTAATTAACGCTTATGGACCGACAGAAACCACTGTCGAAGCAACCTATTGTGATTTATCTAATTATAAATTAACAGAAAACTGTACCTCTGTCCCTATTGGTCGTCCCATCAATCAGACACAAATCTATATTCTTGATCAGAATTTACAGCCTGTCCCCCAAGGAACTCAAGGGGAATTATATATTGCTGGTGTTAGTTTAGCGAGAGGTTATCTCAATCAGCTAGAATTAACCCAAGAAAACTTTATCAATAACCCTTTCAATCCCTCCGAACGGCTTTATAAAACTGGAGATTTGGGTCGCTATTTAGCCGATGGTGACATTGAGTACTTAGGACGCATTGACAATCAAATTAAGATTAGAGGTTTTCGGGTAGAACTAGGAGAAATTGAGAACGTATTGATTCAACACTCGGCGATTGAGTCGGCGGCGGTTATCCTCAGCCAAGATCAATTAGGGGATAAACAGTTAATCGCTTATGTCGTTCCTCATCTAACTTCTGAGGATTCCTTAGAACAGGAAAAAACTCAACAAGAATATCTGGCTCTTTGGAAAACTGTTAATCAGCAAACTGACAGTCAAACCCCTATTCAAAGTGATCTTACTTTTAATATTATTGGTTGGGATAGTAGTTATGACGGACAGCCAATTCCCGAAAAAGAAATGCACGAATGGGTGGATAAAACCGTTGAAAGCATTCAAGAGTTACACCCAGAAAAAGTTTTAGAAGTTGGCTGCGGTACGGGATTATTATTAACTCGAGTTGCCCCCGATTGTTCCGAGTATGTAGGTCTTGATTTTTCTCGTCCTGCTTTAGATCATATTCGGAAAATTCAGCAAACAATAGGCGGTTTAGATCATGTAACTTTGTGGGAAAGAAGCGCCGATGACTTAGCGGGATTGGAGTCAGAAAGTTTTGATACTATTATCATGAACTCTGTGCTGCAATATTTCCCCAGTACCGCCTACCTACTGCAAGTTTTAGAAGGGTTGATTAAACGGGTTAAAAAAGGAGGTCATATTCTTGTTGGAGATATTCGTAATTTAGCCCTTTTGCCAACCTATTGTACTTCGGTAGAAGCTTATCGAGCTAATGATCATGTTCTTGCCTGCCAATTGCGAGAAAGAATTACCCGCAAACACCAAGCAGAAGAAGAGTTGTTATTACATCCCTTTTTCTTCCTAGCACTTCAACAACAATTTCCTGAAATTACTCATGTGCAAATAAAACCCAAAACTGGGGTTTATGATAATGAATTAACTCGCTTTCGTTACGAGGCGATTTTATCTATCAATAGTTCCGTTGAACCGTTGACAGAGATTGATTGGTTAGACTGGCAAAAAGAACAACTGAACTTAGACGAAGTTAAACGTATTTTAACTGAATATCAACCGAGAAATTTAGGTATTTCTCGTATTCCTAATGCTCGTTTGAGTAAGGAGGTTAAGGTTCAACAATGGTTAGAAGAAGCTGATCAAAGCGACTCACTTAAGCAACTAAACCAGTGGCTAGGTAAGCAGCCGAAGCATGGGGTAGAAATTGATCGGATAATGGCTCTTGTAGAGGACTTACCTTATCACCTAGAGATTAGCTGGATTAATACCGATGCCACAGGATATTATGATCTAGTTTTTAGCCATAAATCCGCACCATTCCAACCAGCAATTTTTCCCATTAGTTCTCCTATTGAAGATATATTTACCTATGCCAATAATCCAATCGAGATTAAATTTAAGCAGCAATTAATATTAGAACTCGGTCAATTTATTAAAAGCAAATTGCCAGAATATATGAGGCCAAATGCCATCAGTATTTTAGACAAATTGCCCCTTACGCCTAATGATAAAATAGACCGTCTAGCCTTGTCAAAACTGGCAAAACCGAGTTATATATTAACCAGTAATAAAGCTAATTTTGTAGCTCCTCGTAATCGAGAAGAAGAAATATTAGCGAACTTGTGGTCTGAAGTTCTGCAACTAGAGCCAATCGGTATTAATGATAACTTCTTTGAGTTAGGCGGAAATTCTCTCAAGGTCATTGTTTTATTGAATAGAATCCAAGAAAGGTTGAGTAAAAACTTGCAGATGCTTGACCTATTTCAGTCACCCACCATTGCTGAAATAGTAACTTGTCTGTCAGAAAAATCATCAACATTTAACAGAATTGAAGCAACAAATCTCCAACCTGCCGACGAAATTCGTTATTATCCGCCCTCTTTTGCTCAAGAGCGATTTTGGGATTATCGTCATTTAGGGAGCTTTTATTATCTACCTAACTACTTCCATCTGGAAGGAAAGCTTAATATAGCTATTTTGGAAAAAAGTTTTAATGAGATTATTCGTCGCCATGAAATTCTAAGAACAAAATTAGAAGAAATCAATGGTTCTTTAAGGCAGGTTGTCTATCCCAACACAAAGATAGCTCTTGAAATTATTGATCTGCGAAACCGCTCAGAAGTAGAGCAACAGCAAGAAATAGAAAGAATAACCGCAGAAAAAATCAAAAAACAAGTTTTTCTGGACAAAGATCCTTGGCTGTTTGTTAATCTACTACAATTGTCAGAAACGTCTCATATTTTGCTGATCGGTTTACACATGATGCTGGCCAATGAACAATCTTCGGAAATATTAATGCCAGAATTGAGCCTTCTCTACGATACTTTCCTCTCTGATAACCCTTCTCCTTTGCCCGAATTACCCCTACAGTATGGCGATTATGTGATTGCCGAACGTCAATCTCTTACAGAAGAAGGACTAAAAATAAGGCGCGACTATTGGCAACATTGGTTAAGTCGAGAACCCCAACCTTTAAATCTTCCCACTGACAGACCGCTACCAGAGGTGCAAAGCTTCCAGGCGGCCACCCTAGAAACAGAGATTTCTCCTGAACTGACTACTCAGTTAGAAATTTTGAGTCAGAAACAAAAAGTGACTTTTTTTACCACCATCGCCACTACCTTTGGACTTTTACTCCATCAGTACGCTCCTCAGGAAAGTCTCGTTATCGGCGTTCCAGCGATTGATAGCAATCAGCAGCAATTTGCATCTGTCATGGGAGATTTTGGTAAGCACTTGCTTTTAAGACTTGATTTTGGCGAAAATGACCACTTTTTCCACCTATTAAAACGGGTTCAACAGGAGATGCTTGCTGTTATCACTCACCAAGATGTCCCTTTTGAGCAAATCGCCAAAACCTTTGACCCGCCGATAGAGCGAAATAAACGCTTTTTTAGAGTGTATTTAGACTTTTTGCAAAAAGCTCCCACAGAGCATTTAGAATTATCGGGTTTGAATGTCACCCCCATACCGCTTAAATTATCAATGGCAAGAGTAGATTTAGGAGTATTGTTCTGGAAAAAAAATACCCCTTCCGGAACTGTTATTAAGCTATGGTGGAAGTATAAAAAAGATTTGTTTGAAGCGGATACCATCGCTAGGATAGCGTCAAATTTTGAAAATTTATTAGAGGTAATCGTCAATCAATGAAAACCGATCAATCCCACGTTTTCAATACAACTCGTTGGCATAATACCTGTTTAATGGCAGAATCGGGAAAAGGTATTTATGTTTATGATTCAGAGGGAAAAACCTATCTAGATGCCATCGGGGGGACTCATGTTATTTCCATCGGTCATGGTGTCACAGAAGTGGCCGATGCCATGGCAGAACAAGCTCGTCAACTGTGTTTTATTCATAAGGCTCAATTTACCAGTGAACCCCAAGAAAAGTTAGCTAATGTGGTGACAACAATGGCTCCCGAAGGTATGGATAGAGTCGGTTTTGTCACCAGTGGTTCAACAGCTAATGAAATGGCTTTTCAAATAGCTCTTTATTACCATAAACTACGAGGCAAAGCCAGCAAATACAAAATTATTTCTCGTTGGCATAGCTATCACGGACATACAATTGCCACTCTCGCCATGACTGGTAGTAGGTTTGTGCGAGAAAGTTTATCACCCTTTGACCTCTTAAATTTTCCCCATATTCAAGCACCTCACTGTTATCAATGTCCCTATAAACTTACCTATCCCAGTTGTGAATTAACTTGTGCTAATGAACTAGCAAGAATAATCGAACAAGAAGGAGCAGATACCATAGCAGCTTTCGTCGCTGAACCGATTATTGGCGGTGCCGGGAGTGCCATTGTTCCGCCTCCTGGCTATTATGAAAAAGTGCGAGAAATTTGTGATTTCTATGATATTCTTTGGATTTCTGAGGAAGTTATCACGGGTTTTGGTCGAACGGGTAAAAACTTTGGCGTTGACCATTGGGCGGCAATTCCCGATATAATTACAGCCACGAAAGCCTTAAGCAGCGGGTACGCTCCCATTGGTGCAGTTATTGTTCATCAACGGGTTCGGGAAGTATTTGACAATGCAACTAAAAATATACCCCTGTCATTGTTTACCTATGCCGGTCATCCTATTAGTTGCGCTGCGGCTTTAGCTGTGCAGAACTATATGGCTAAACATAATTTAATAGAACGATGTGCAGTGATGGGTAAATACCTCAAACATCAATTAGAAAAACTGGCTGAACGGGAGCCAATCATAGGCGATGTTCGGGGGGAAGGATTATTAATAGGAATTGAATTTGTTAAAAATCGAGACAATCATCAACCTTTTTCTCGTTCTCTAGGTATTACTGAAAAAATTATGCAACTAGGCTTAGAAAATGGATTAATACTCAGAGGGAGGTTTGGTACTGGTGTCGGAGTCGATGGAGACCATATCTTAATTTCGCCACCCTTTATTATCACAGAAAGTCAATGTGATGAATTGGTGGAAAAGTTAGAGTTAACTTTCAAGCAAGTAAAACAGTCTTTAAAATTGGTTGAGGTGTGTTAAAGATGATCGCTCAAAACAGTCTGCTACCAACAGCTAAATACTCTTGTACTCTGGCGGCGGTTACTATTTCCAAAGGTGCGGCTAATTCAGTAAGTCACCCTGACCAAAGAATTGAGCAAGAGGCTCTCGTTTTTGCTGTTTCTGGTTCAAACTGAGGGAATAATACAGTCAAGCCTAGAATTGTTGACAACTAAAGTAAAATCGTTAATAATTTAGCCAAGGATTTATTCTTAGCAAAAAATACCCTTTTTAGGGAATCCGTAAGCTCAATCAAAAAGGTCATTAAATTATGTTTAATCTTCCCAGAGAAACCCCAAATCAAATATCTCCTAGAGACACCGTTTTACTGATGATTAGGGGGTTTCAGATCAGTCAATGTATTTATGCTGCTGTAAAATTAGGGATTCTTGATTTGTTAGGAGATGGCTCAAAACACTATCAAGAATTAGCGACGGAAACTAACACTCATGCTGATTCTCTCTATCGTCTTTTACGAACTTTGGTCAGTTTAGGAGTTTTGCAAGAAAATCAACCGGATTATTTTCAAAATACTCCCTTAGCGGCTTATCTAAGGGATGATCAAGTGGGAACTTTACGCAACTGGCTAATTACCGAGATAGAAGAAAGTTATGCTTGTTGGGGCAATTTTACCCAAAGTTTAACGACTGGTGAAGGAGCTTTTAAAGCCATGTATGGTCTTGATATTGAGGAGTACCATCGAGAGAATCCTAGCCAAAATAAAGTTTATGATCAATCAATGAATGATATAACCACATTCCAAATAGCCAAAATATTAGAAGCTTATGATTTTTCCTCCGTAGAAGTATTGGCAGATATTGGTGGCGGTCAGGGAAAACTGATTGCTGCTATCTTAAAACGTTACCCTCAAATAAAAGGGATACTTTTTGAACAGCCATACTCCCTTGAAAAAGCCAAAAATTTATTGAAACAGGAAGGGGTAAGCGAACGCTGTGAGTTGATAAGTGGAGATTTTTTTGAATCGGTTCCCGTCCTAGCTGATGTTTATTTACTCAAGCAAGTTTTGCTCAGTTGGAATGATCAACAAGTGGTTGATATTCTCAAAAACTGTCGCCAGTATATGCCTTCCACATCTCGATTATTAATCGCAGAAAGAATTATCCGCAAGATTTATTGGAGAGATAATTTAGCTGATCTACAGTTATGGATGCTTCATTCAGGAAAAATTCGCTCAGAAAATGAATTAAAAGTCCTATTGACAAGGGCTGGATTTCAAATAGATAGAATTATTGACACTATGCCTGTGCAGAGTTTGATTGAAGCAAGTCCACTCCCTAAATTAAATTAGATATGTCCTAGCAAATAATGAGCAATCAAGAATGTATTCCAGATTTAAAAACAGAGGCTATTCTTAATCCTGATATCAGTTTTGACAGTCCTCTCAAGGACAATTTTGACGAGCCAAAATCAATTTTTTTAACTGGTGCTACTGGATTTTTAGGGGCTTATTTGCTCAGGGAACTGCTCGATCAAACCACCGCTAATATCTATTGTTTAATTCGTTGTCATACTTTAGAAACTGGTAAACAGCGACTAAAAGAAAACCTCCAATCTTACCAACTTTGGCAGCAACATTTTGAGGCTCGTATTATCCCGATGCTTGGCGATTTGTCTCAACCATTGCTAGGTCTTTCTGAGAAAGAGTTTTGTCAATTAGCCAGCGAGATTGATGTTATTTATCATAACGGATCACAAAACGACCCGATCCCCCCTTACTATCAAATGAAAGCGGTTAATGTTCTGGGAACTCAAGAAATTCTTAAGTTAGCCGGACTAAGAAAAACTAAACCTGTTCATTTTATCTCGACACTGGCCATTTTTTTTAGTCAGGCTCATAGACAAGATACACCCATTAGAGAGACAGAATTTCCTCGATTTTCTCCCAGTTTAAATACGGGCTATAAACAAAGCAAATGGGTTGCTGAAGAATTAATACACCTAGCTCAAAAAAGAGGTTTGCCCGTCTCTATTTATCGACCTACAAGAATTATGGGTGACAGCAAAACTGGAATTTATCGAAAATCCAATAATTTCTTTTTTAGGTTTATTCAAATATGTATTAAATCAGAAAAATTTCCCACTTTTGATGTGGATATAAATATTATTCCCATGGACTATGCCAGTAAAGCTATTGTTTATCTCTCAAGGCAAAAGCAACTTTTAGGAAAAACCTTTCATTTAGTTAATCCTGAATCAATTTCATGGCAGAGACTTTTTGAACTAATTAATGCCTGTGGTTATGCCACTGAAGCGGTATCCGATAAAAATTGGTTAGTAATGGTTGAAAATTACCTTTTTGAGCGGGGAGGAGAAAAAGCCGTTAGTTCTTGGTTCCCAATTATTTTAAAATCAGCTAAAATGATTAGTCAGACAAAGCCTCGCTTCGATGCTTGTCAAACCATGGAAGGATTAGCCAGTAGCTCCATCGTTTGTCATCCTCTCGATTTATCCCTGATCTCTACTTATTTACTTGCTTGGAAAAAATATGAGACAAAAATGTTAAACTAGCAGAGGCTCAACTGCTGCCCGACTACCAATAGCGTCAACCCTTTTTTTTGAAAATATGTCAACCCAAGTTGCTGAAAATAAAAATGCACTTGCTTCTTTTAACCAATTTTTGAAAGATGTCAAGGCGATCACTCAACCTTACTGGTATCCGACCGAACCAGGAACAAGAAGCTTTCCCGCAGTAATTCGTGGCTGGGGAATGCTATTTTTGCTACTTTTTCTAATCCTCGGTCTAGTAGTCGTAACGCTTTTTAATAGTTTTGCTATTCGTCGCTTGATTGACGCAATTGTACAACAGGGAGACTATGCCAGATTTAATCAGGAATTGATCGCCTATGTGATTGGGCTGATCCTGGTGACACTGCTAGTCGGTTACAGTAAAAATATTTCCAAAAAAATTGCTTTGGATTGGTATGAATGGCTAAATGGTCAGGTTTTAACTAAATACTTCCATAAGCGTGCCTATTATAAAATTAATTTCAAATCTGATATTGATAATCCCGATCAACGCATTGCTCAAGAAATTGAACCGATCACCAGTAATGCTCTTAGCTTTTTCTCATCTTTTCTAGAAAAAAGCCTGAAGATGCTTGTCTTTTTAGTGGTGATTTGGACGATTTCTGAGCGGATTGCTATTCCGTTACTTATTTATACAGTCATCGGTAATTTTATCGCCCTTTATTTAAATCAAGAATTAATCAAGATCAATGAAAAGCAATTAGCTTCAAAAGCTGATTATAATTATGCGTTAACTCACGTTCGGAATCATGCTGAATCCATCGCTTTTTTTCGGGGGGAGAAAGAAGAATTAAATATCATTCAGCGAAGATTTAAAAAGGTATTAGAAGATACTCTCGATAAAATTGATTGGGAAAGAGGGAACGAACTGTTTGCTAGGGGCTATCAAGCCGCTATTCAAGTATTTCCCTTCTTAATTCTTGGACCTTTGTATATTAGAGGTGAGATCGATTATGGACAGGTGGAACAAGCTTCCACAGCCTGTTATATATTCGCTACTTCTTTGGGCGACCTGATCACTGAATTTGGCATTTCGGGACGATTTTCTAGTTATGTTGAACGTTTAAATGAATTTGCGACTGCCCTAGAAACCGTCACTCAACAACCGGAGAATATCAACACGATCAAAACTATAGAAGAAAATCATTTTGCCTTTGAGAAAGTCACTTTACAAACTCCCGACTATGAGCAGGTAATTGTCGAAGATCTATCTCTTTCTGTTCAACCCGGTGAAGGATTACTGATTGTTGGCCCTAGTGGCCGCGGCAAAAGTTCCCTCCTACGAGCGATCGCGGGTTTATGGAATTCCGGTACCGGACGTTTAATACGGCCACCCCTTGAAGAAATTCTCTTTTTACCCCAACGTCCCTACATTATCTTAGGAACCTTACGCGAACAACTGCTCTATCCTCAGACCGAGCGTCAGATAACTAATAGCGAAATTCAAGCAGTATTGCAACAAGTCAATTTACAAAACGCCCTAAGTCGGGTGGATGAATTTGACTCTGAAAAACCCTGGGAAAACATTCTCTCCCTAGGAGAACAACAACGTCTAGCCTTTGCTCGGCTCTTAGTTAATCCCCCCAGTTTTATCATTTTAGATGAAGCAACCAGCGCCCTAGATTTAGTCAACGAAAGGATTCTATATGAGCAATTAAAAGCTCGTAAGACAACTTTTATTAGTGTCGGTCATCGAGAAAGTCTCTTTAATTATCATCAATGGGTTCTAGAACTCTCGGCTAACTCTAGTTGGGAACTCTCGACCGTTGAGGATTATCGCCTTAAGAAAGCGCAAGAAATGTTTACTAATACCCCTAAGAACAATTCTGTAAAACCTGATATTACCATTAATCATGGGTCAGAATCTCCAGAAACACATCAGTCTCTTGAGGGACTTTCTCATCAAGAGATGAAACTATTAACCGACTTATCGCTCTCTAGTGTTCGTAGTAAAGCTAGTCGCGGAAATTTGATCCTAGCCAAGGATGGTTTTACCTATCGTTATGACAAAAATCCTCAAATCTTAAAGTGGCTTAAAATCTCACCTTAAGCTCTCTGGCTGCAAAAGATTGATATAATCAGGCCAATAGCCGGACCGCGAATCGATCCCAGAACCTGGACAAACCCGCCAGCTGTCTGAGGATGCCAGCAATTTAATTGCCAGTTTCTACCAACAAGAATTGAGTAAGAATATAGGATGAGAGGCTATTGAAACTAAATTTTACGAAAACTTCTCACTTATATCGCTAGATGATTAAAATGTGGTAAGCTAGGCGGTAGGGTTCAGAAAGACCGCAACGGATAGGTCAGTCTCTTATTGGTCAGAGTCCCTGAACCCCTGATTACCTCTTTCTCCCCTGGGCAATTACAAAACCAATGGCTGAACAACGCTCTGTACTAAAATTTAATGGCATTGATGATCAGATGGAGCTATCCCGGGGATTTCTCGACATCGATCAAAGTATTACCATTACATTTTGGGCAAAAGGGGAAAATAATTTAGCTACAGAAACGACTCTTTTAGAAGCTGTTAATCAGGAAAATAACCGCGTCCTACATATTACTCTGCCCTGGGGTGATGCCGTGAAACCTGCGATTTTTTGGGATGCGGGTAATGAAGAAGGTTTCGATCGAATTGAAAAAAAAGTCAAGCTTAAGGATTATAATAACTGGACTCATTGGGCCTTTGTCAAAAATGCCGCCACAGGCCGAATGTTGATCTATCGCAATGGGATCATTTGGCATCGTGGCAACGGTCATAACCGGTCCTTAACCGGGATTGAAAAAATTATCTTGGGGGCCTCTGTTAATCCCGCTCATTATTGGCAAGGTTGTCTCGCTGAATTTTCTCTTTGGAATCAAGCACTTAGCCAAGAAGAAATCCAAAAAACGATGTATCAATCTCCCGGGGTTGATGACGTTGGCTTAGTCACTTATTTATCACTCAATGGCAGTGCTGAGGATCAAACAAGTTATGGTAATCATGGTGTTCTTTATGGGACAACCTGGCAACTAGATAGTCTTCCCTCTAAATCAACCTCGATCCCTAAATCAAAAACTCAGACTAGCAGTAAAGCTAGAAGGAATGCGAAAAGGATAACAATGGTCAACGAAATTTTTGACTCCCTTGAAGAAGAAGAAGCGATTGAACAGAATGCTCCAGCCGAACATCAAGAACCTTCCCCGGAAGAGAATCCAGAATCAACGATAATCACCGAAGAAGCTGCTCTTGCCAACAACGAGAGCAATGAAATTGAGGAGATTGCTGAAACGGCAATTTCTGAACCCGCTATAGTCACTAACTCAAGCCAGAAAAAACGGTTAATTGTTTGTTGTGATGGTTCTTGGGAAGACTCGGTCAGTGCTGATCCCACCAATGTGGTTAAATTCGCCACATCTATTAAGCATATTGCCGAGGATCAAACCCCCCAAATCATCTTTTTATCAGGTTATGGCGGCCCCGAAGACAACGAATTTATTAAAAATTTAGGGAATGAAACTTTTGGCTGCGGCCTCGATCGGATGATTCAAGATGCCTATCGTTTTCTTGTCCTTAACTATAATCCCACAAGCGAGGATGAAATTTATTTGTTAGGTTTTAGTCGAGGAGCATATATCGTTCGTTGTTTGGCCAGTTTTATCGATAAATGTGGAATCCTAAAACGCTCTAAGCTTCAAGCAATTCCCCAGGCTTATCAACTCTATCGGGACCACACCGTTAGTGCTGATAGTGCTAAAGCTCGACAATTCCGTGCCGCTAATGCTAAAAAAATTGAGACAGAAAAGGAAGATCTTCAAGAGCGTATTCCAGTTAAGATGTTAGGTTGTTGGGATACCGTGGGGGATTTTGGTATTCCCGATTTAACTCCTTGGTTTCCCCTGGCTAAGTTTTATCATAAAAAATATGAATTTAGTAACACAAAATTAAGTCCGATTATCCAGAATGCTTTTCAGGCTGTTGCCATTGATGAAAAACGTAAAAACTTCCCTTCGACTCCGATCAAAGCCAACCCCGAAAATCCCGAACAAGTTGTCAAAGAAGTTTTGTTTGTCGGTGAACATACCTGTCTAGGCGGTGGCAAAAAAGAATATCAAGGACTTGCCGATTACCCGTTACAATGGATGATTAATCAAGCCAAAAAATTGGGATTAGAGTTTAACTCAACCCTCCCTGAATCTGAGGAATTCCAAATTAAACTAGACCCCACCATCAAGTTCGATAATGCGGTTAAGGGATTGGCGGCATTGGGAGGGGAAGAATGGCGAACTTTCAATGGCAAAGTTGTCACCGTTCATCACAGTGTGGTAAAACGATTAAAGGCTTTTTCCGATTATCGTCCCAAAAGTCTTGAACCTTTTCTTCAAGCTTTACTTGACAGCGAGCAACAGACAGATTAACCTTGCTTTACAATTAAACTAATCCTTCGCTAAAAATTTGAGGTGATTTTTATGGAACTTGATAACATTATTAAAAAAGTTGCTGGTGCTTATTTAGCTTCGGCTATTATTGCTGTCATCGTGCTAATTCTCACCCTCGGACAACCCTTTGTCGTTTTTCTGGGTATCGGAGCGATGGGGTTGGTGACTGTCTTAGGAGATGCGATCGCCGAGTACGGAATTGAAGCGGTTCTCAATGCTTTTTACGCCGAGCGAAGTAAAAAAGAATCTCTGGAAACACTTTTGGCTGAAATTGATAGTTTACCTCTGACTGATGACTTGAAATTAAAAACCAAAAAACACTTAACCGAGTATCAAGAACAGACAGTAAAGCAGCCAGAAACGGTAACTGATCCAACTCCTGAAAGTCCTCAAACAGTTGTTATTGAAAATGAACCAGTTATTGAAAAGGAACCAGTTGTTGAAAATGAAACAGTTGTTGAAAATGGAACAGTTGTCGTTGAAAATGTTTAATTAGGGATTGCTCCCTCTTGCAATAGCTGGGGGAAGCGAATAATTATTGCTAAGTATTGAGAAATTTTTTGGTCTAAGATAGCTATGCTAAATAGGAACTCTCAAAATCTGATGACCTATAAAAAGATTGCCATTTATGAGCAAAGCTATCAACTTCCTGTTTTTAAGAATAGATGCTTAAAAAATTTTCAGAAAATCATCAAGGAACGTCGGAAATTAATTCAGGAAGGAGTTCGCTACCATTACTATTTTGGTAAGATTATCAAACGAAAAGAAAAAATTACTCAACAGGAAATCTTGCTCGAGACTCAGTTATTAATTAAAGACTATAATTCATTAATTAATGGACTAGAACTCTATCAAGAAGGATATTATCGTTTTTTACTGCAACTCAGTGACAATCTAAAAATTTTATTTTCCCAAAAATATCAAGAATTAAAAATCTTAGACTACGAGAGAATAAAACTGGAAATTAAAAATAATAACAATCAAAATATTCTCGAGCAACTCAAGCTGGAAAAACAGGAAAATTTTCGGGCAATTTTGCTACTGGGAAAAACATCTTTTTTGATGTTGAAAAAAACTAAATTGCTAGGGGAAGGAGTTCAGAAATTAGCCGAGGATACTCAAAATCAGAAAAAAATTGTGCAAACAATTATCCAAGAACTCAAAATTTATGAGGAATTAAATCATTATCAACTCAGAGCTCAACGGGTTCGCCAAGAAATTGCTGATCTTGCCCAAAATGCGGTTAATTTTGAAAACTACTTACAGGACTATTTTGCTCCTTTTCAATTATTAATAGAAGAAGTTATTAAGGTGGATGAAGAATTTTATGCAACAGTGGGAGAAATTAAGTATTTAGTAGATAATATTTTTATACCTCAGCCTGATCTGTTAGAAACGTCAGATTCCGCCATGAATTCTGAGTTTTTGCTCAATTTCCTGGCGACTGGTTACGAGAAAGAAGCAAGGTTAAAAGATGCTTTGTCCTCTGGCCAAGTTAATGATTACTTATTCAATGAAAGTGAATGGTCAGCACAATTTATTTCCCTAGAAAAAACCATCAATAAATTATCTCATCATTTAGCAGAACAAGAGGCTTGTCAAAAAGACACTAGGCCAAAAACTCCCCCGGCAATAGTTGTTTCTCAATTCACTCAAAACAGTCTTGACAAATCTTCTAGTTCTAAAAATCCCCAGACTTCCCCAAATATCTTAACTCAAGAATCGGCGGATATTGATTATAATCAATTACAAGATTTGCTAAGAAAGCAACAGTGGCAAGCCGCTGATCGCCAAACGACCAAACTACTATTGAAAATTTTGGGTAAGATCTACTGGAATGAGGTTTATCCTCAAGATATTGCTCAATTACCTTGTTCGGAACTGAAAAAAATTGATCAACTTTGGCTCCATTATAGTAACGGTCATTTCGGTTTTAGTATTCAGCAAGCTATTTTCTCTAGTCTCGGTGGTTTAGTGGATTATGAAACTCAAAAGAAACTTGGTGAGCGCCTAGGTTGGCGGCAGCAGGGTCAATGGCTCAATTATGAGCAACTAAACTTTCAATTAGAGCCGAATTCTCCCCTCGGTCATTTACCCGTTCATTGGCTGATTTTTGAAGAAAATCTTTGTTCCCCATCTGGGGAGGTTTCTGACCATCAAAACTCCTTGGCTTTCTGGAGGGTTGGCAATTGGTTATTGTGGCAACTTCACCTCGTTTTAAACAAAATTCAAGCCTGTGGAATTATTCCTCTGTCTGACTTTTAATGCCAAATCCTGTTTTGAAAAGCTGATAACAATCAATCATAAGTCATTGTTCTTCCCTTTCTTCCATCGTTTCAAAATGCTCATTAACCAGGGATTCATCTACTAGAGACCACAACCTCTCGGCTGGCTGTAATTCTGGCGAATCAGCACAGTAGAAAATCGAGCATGATTCCATCGGCAACTTACAGTTTTTAACTTCTCTCTGAGCATTGGGAAATTTATGTCTTAATATTAAAATTTTACTGGTAAATTCTGCTTAAATTTTTCTGGTTTAACTGGGGTTAGCTTTTTATGTTTTGGCCTCGGTTTTTGACAAGAATAACCGCACTTTTTTTAAGTAATCCCATCCCCTTTGATTCCAAACTTTTTCTCGTCCCGTTTCCTTTTCTATCCATCTAGCCACCTTCGGACCTGTCCAGATTCCTCCATCGGCAGGACGTTTTTTCAGTTCTTCTTTTAATTTTTGCAACTGTTCTTCCTTCAATAAAGGTTCTTTTCCTCTCCGATGTTCCACACTTTTTTTCTTGAGATTTGTAACTCCTTCTTCTCCTAATTCATTATATCTTTTGAGAATTCTAAAACTATATTGATAATCTAATCCCACAGCTACTGCCGCATTTTTGATTGTCCATCCTAAGGATATTTTCCACAATAAGTGCCATCTTCTTGTTTCCACTGAGTCTTGACTACTTCTGTATCTATCTTTCAGTTCCTCTGAACTTAGATGTTCAGCTAAGTAAGCTTTCTTCGGCATTTTATCTCCTGGTTTTTATTTACCCTATTATAACAGGATTTAGCATCAGACGGTAAACGTGCCAAAGGAAGCGTCAAAAGCGCAAAATCTGCGAGATTAGTCTTGGAAACCCTAATCTCAGCCAAGCGGATTGGCCTAGTTCCCATTGCTCTCATCGTCAAGTCTAGCTCTAGCACAGAGGCTTCCCTGCCTAGACAGCAGTAAGGATTGTGTTGTAATTCACTCGATCCCGAACGTCACCGAAACCACCGCAGTAATATCTTTGTCGATCGAGGAAGTGTCGTAAATTCCCGAATCGCTCACGTCAGTGGAATTGCGCGAGGTGATCTGAAAAACTCCCGTTTTCGCATCGCGCACCCTTCCCACCCGACTGCCGGTACTACCGGCGATCGCTTCGGCTCTCGCTCTTGCGTCCTTGGTCGCTGCCGCCACCATTTCCACCCGCAGCTTATCCAGTTGGGTGTAAAGGTATTGGGGGGGTTCGGAGACGAGGTTAATTCCCTCCTCGATCAATTCCGTTACCTGCCTAGAAAGTTCCGTATAACGGGTCACATCGCCTGCTCGAATCTCGAAGCGTTGGGTGAGGCGATAGGCGAGAATTTGCCCGGTCTCCTGGCCGTTAGTCGTTACTTCGGGAATCGGCATCGTCTCGATCGCATTGGTGGTGATTGCGTCGTCGGGAACTTGTTTTTCTTTGAGATAAGCTCGTATCCGCTCGGTTTGCATGGTCAGATCGCGGTAGGCGTCGCGGGCAGTCGGTTGTTGACTGGAAACCGACAAACGCCAAAGAAGATAATCGGATGTGATCGCCCTTTTTGCCGAACCGGTCACGACAAAAACATCGCTGGCCCGTTTCACTGCTAAGAGGGAGCGCGCCGCTATCCACGAACTCAAGACGAGAGCGATCGATAGCACCGATAAACCCGCGAATACCTGCGGGAAACGTCGGAATATAGAACTGTCTTTCATCATCACCCCTCCTGGAAATTCAACGTTTCTATCCTATGCTAGTAGCGAGCGCGTTGAAATTATTATTTACAAAAATCAATTTTTCTCGCATCAGGTTGATGCGCTTTGACAGCGGAGATGATTCAGTCCCTCGTCTCAAATAAATGGTCTATTTACAGATTTTATGCAATTTAATCCTTGTTTTTACCGTTTTTGAACCCTCAAAAATTAATTATGCAAGAGGTTTAATAACCGTCCCAATTTGTGACTGATTCAGAGCATCATTTTGCACCACAACACAAGG
>NZ_CAIP01000122.1 GCF_000297435.1 Microcystis sp. T1-4
TGGACAAGAGTTATTATTGCTCAACCGAAACTACGGCTATAAATTATAATCTAGAACAGGGGGAAATAGCCAACTTTCTGAAAGTAAGAAAAATATAAACTGAGCAATTTTTCATCAATAACGGGACAGGAGATAGATAGCTCTGTTAATTCTATCAATGTTCGAGTTGCGTCAAATTCTAGCTTATCAGGGGAAAATAGTTTTGACAGTTTCAAAAGCAGTAATAAAGATGAGTATAGTGTATTCTTGGGAGACCGGGATAATTGATACTTTAATTCGGCATAAAAATTATCATAATTAACTTTTTCTAAGGAATAGCCTAAAAGTTGAAGAGAATTAAAGAAAGTTTCCCAGGAAATTAGCTGAGAATTAATTAAATGAAATACTTTGCCAGCATGGTTTTTTTGCTGGGATAAACCGACAATTGCCTGACTGACATAATCAACGGGAACGATATCTATTTGTGTGTTTAAAGCGGGGAATTTTTTTAATTGAATACAACCCTTTAGCAAAATACACAGGAAATCTTGGAAATTACCGTTAATCCCCGTTTTACTATTCCCGATAATTCTTGAAGGACGATAAATACAAGCAGGTAATCCTCTTTTTTGTGCGACCATCACTAATTGTTCTGCCACCCATTTACTTTGGCGATAACCTCCTTGAAGATTAACAAAATTAGGGCTATCCATTTCGGTGATTCTGCCAATTTCCTCCTGATTATCACCGAGAAAAACCCCAAGAGTCGAAACAAAATGAACAGGTTTAGTTTGCTCCCTACTAGCTAATCTTAGCACTTCCTGCGTCCCCAACACATTTACCGGTTTTAAGGTGGAGTAGGGACGAGCAGAGTTAACCCAAGCTCCATTGTGATAAATAATATCAATTATTGCCGCTAATTCATTAAATGCTAGTTGAGAAAGACCGAATAAAGGTTTACCTAAATCTCCAACAATAGGAATAATACGAGAATTAAAACCATCTTGCCAAAGAGAATAAAACTCTAAGTTTTTTTGAAGACGATTTTTTCCCTCCTCTATATTAGAACAGCGAACTAAACAATAAATATCTGCGCTGGTTTTCTGGAGAAGTTCTTCGAGTAAATAAGCACCAAGAAAACCAGTTGCTCCTGTCAATAAGATAGCTTTTGGCTCTAGTACATTCTTGGAAAGCGATTGCTCAAATTGAATCGAGGAATCCAAATTTACTTCCGCTTTCAGGTCTAACTGTTGAGTCACAGGTTTAGTCATGTGTTTTTTAAATCCCTTCTAGAGCAACCTGATGAATAAGTTCGGCATCGGAGAGATAGGGAAATCTTTGCCAAAAACGAGACCATGTTACTAAATATATCTCTTGTTCTTCTTGAGGAAATCGCTTAAGTTTCTCCTCAAATAGATTTTTATAACGGTCTATTTCTGCTTTTAAATAATGGTGTGCTTCCTCTCCATAGAATTTTTGAAACATCCAGTAGGTATTGTAACTACCTGCTGCCATATCCTTTTTGTAGGAACGAAGATCATCATTAAATTCTAGTAAAACTTCTAGAGGTGACATCAGATCAAAAATTTCACTTCTGTAGGGTTTACCTGAAATCTGAACGAGAGCAGAGTGTAGAATCCTCAAATCAGAAGACCTTAGTTCAGAGGCAAGAAGTAAGTCCTCATAAGTTATTTTTTCAGAAGCAATTAGCTGACCTTCTAATTCAATATATTTACCTAAGTTGTCTGCTTGTGCTAAAATTGCGGAGCCTTCTACACCAAGTTCATGCAACAGAGATTCAATAATTTTTTTTCTGGCATCCCAGGGAGAAACTTGAGTTAATAGTGAGCCATCTTTTTGATTACTCTCTTCTAGTTCTACATCGGTTTCGTAGATCAGATATTCAATAAATGCTAAGAGGGGATAAAATTCAAAAAATTCATCATCATAAATGTTATAAATTGGACAATATATTTTGAAAAACGGCTTTAAAACTGAAGTAGCTTTATAGATACTATAATAGGAAATATAAGGGATTTGACTAACGGTTTTTTTTCTTTCAATCATCCCAGGGGACATTTGCGGGTTCATTTTAGTTTCTCCTTTTTGAATTTTTAAACAAATAAGTTTCCGCAGTCAAATAACAGGTTTAAACCCCTTCTAAAACAGTCTGACGAAGAAGTTCAGCACTAGAGAAATAGGGAAATACATCTTGCCATAAACGAGACCATTTTGCTGAATAAACTTCTTGTTCTTGTTGAGATAATCCTTTGAGGGTTGCCTCAAATAGATTACTGTAACGGTCTATTTCTGCCTTTAAATAATGGTGTGCTTCCTCTCCATACAATTTCTGAAACATCCAGTAGGTGTTATAGTTACTGGCTGCTCTATCCTCTTGATAGGAACGAAAATCATCATGAACTTCTAGCAAAATGTTGATCGGTGACATCAGCTCAAAAACTTCAGTTTTGTAAGGTTTACCTAGTATTGAAATTAAAGTAAAGTAAAGCATATTGATATCGGAAGACTGCAATTCAGAAGCACGAATCACCTCTTGATGAGTTATTGTTTCAGAATTCACTAACTGACTGCCAAGGTGAAAAAATTCTCCTAAGTTCTCCATAGCATTTAGGATAGTAGGATGTTCTACATTAAATTCCTTTAAAAAAGATTGAATGATTTTCTTTCTAGCATCCCATGATAAGTTATTCTGTTGATTGCTTCCTAGATCAATATTGACTTCATGGATTAAAGATTCAATCAATGCTAAAACTGGATAACATAAAAGAAACTCATCAAGAGAAACGTCGTCAATCATATTATATTGCTTAAAAATAGATTTAAACATAAAAGCAGTTTTGTATAGACTATGATAAGAGATGTAACGGGTTTGACTGCTTGGTTGTTTGCTTTTAAGACGCTCATACAAAATCTCTAAGTCCTGTAGATTCATTTTTGATGCTCCTAATTTTGAATTTTCCAATGAATAGTGATGCAGATTTTAATAATAGCAGGCTATGGGATGGCTAATTATTCATTATTTTCGACCCCTTCCAGAGCTACTTGACGAATAAGTTCAGCACTAGAGAGATAAGAATATCTTTTCCAGAAACGAGACCATTTTTTTGTATATCTTTCTTGTTCTTCTTCAGGAAATAGCTTGAGTTTCTCTTCAAATAGATTTTTATAACGGTCTATTTCTGCTTTTAAATAATGGTGTGCTTCTTCTCCATACAATTTCTGAAACATCCAGTAAGTATTGTAATTACCTGCTGCCACATCCCTTTTATAGGAACAAAAATCATCCTGAAATTCACTCAAGATTTCTGTCGGTGAGAGAATTTCAAAAATTTCCGCTCTGTAGGATTTACCTGACATCTGAACTAGAATAGTGTGGATAATCCTCAAATCAGATGAACGCAATTTGGAAGCACGGATTACATCCTCTAATGTTATTTTTTCAGAAGCTACTAGCTGACTTTCTAATTCAAAATATTCACCTAAGTTATCTATTTGCTCTAAAATTGTAGGGTGTTCTAAATTAAATTCTTTTAAAAAAGATTGAATAATTATCTTTCTATTGTCCCAGGGAGCAAGGTGAGATGATAGATTGCTATTCTTTTGATTGTTTTCTGTTTCTATATCAGTTTCATAGACAGAAGATTCAATAAGTGCTAAGAGTGGAGAAAGTTCCAAAAACTGATCATCAGAAATATTATAAATCGGACAATATAGCCTTAAAGAAACGTGGATTACAGAAATAGCTTTGAATAGACTATGATAGGAAATGTAAGGGATTCGACTAATAGTTTGTTTACTTTTAATCCGCTCAATAGATATCAATGGGATCATTTGGGGTTCTCCTTGTTTTGATTTTTTATACAAATAAATTTCTGCGGTCAAATAACAGGTTTAAACCCCTTCTAAAACAGCTTGACGAAGAAGTTCAGCACTAGAGAAATAGGGAAATACATTTTGCCATAAACGAGACCATTTTGCTGAATAAATTTCTTGTTCTTGTTCAGATAATCCTTTCAGGGTTGCTTCAAATAGCTTACTGTAACGGTCTATTTCTGCTTTTAAATAATGGTGTGCTTCCTCTCCATACAATTTCTGAAACATCCAATAGGTATTATAATTACCGGCTGCCCTATCCTCTTGATAGGAAAGAAAATCATCATGAAATTCTAGCAGAATATGTATAGGTGACATAATCTCAAAAATTTCATCTCTATAAGGTTTACCTGACATAGCAATCAAGGTACAGTGGAGAATTAACTCGTCAGAAGACCGCAATTCAGAGGCACGAATTACATCTTCTAATGTGATATTTTCAGAGGTCAATAGCTTACTTTCCAATTGAATATATTTCCCTAAATTATCCATTTGATTTAAAATACTAGGAGCTTCTAAATCAAATTCTTGCAAAAAAGATCGAATGATAATTTTTTTAGAATCCCACAGAGACGACTGACTTGATGGGCTGCTATCCTTTTGATTGCTTTCCATCTCCGCATCAGTTTCATAGACAAGGTATTCAATAAATGCTAAAAGGGGATAATATTCAAAAAACTCATCTAGTGAAATATGATAAATCGGGCAATAATGCTTGAATATGAATTTGAGACTGGGAGTAGCTTTGTATATACTACGATAGGAAATATAATGATTGCGACTGATGGGGTGTTTGCTTTTAAATCTCTCAAGATTTGCTTGTAAGTCCATTTTTGTGTTTCCTTATTTTAAGTCGTGGAAGGATCGTACCATATCTAGGAAAATAATCACCAATAAACTGGGAATTTATCAGACTAATCCTAGGTATAACTCAAAACATTTCATAACCCGCCTCTTGACATAATGGTTGACAATAGGTGTTTAATTTTTCGATATCTGCCGGCTCTATTGAGTCTTTCCATCCGTCTATTTTCCCCATTCTAAATGTTCTAGCAGAAGGGTTATAAATTTCCCCCAACTGAGAAGCAATAGTTTCACTAAAAGGAATATCCAAATGGTGGCAAATTTTTTCCATCGTCTCCCTTTGTTTTTCCGACTTGCCACCTCCCTGTTCTCCCACCAGATCCTCAAAACGGATAAATAAACAATTTTGCTCTTGAGACCAAGCTAACATAGAACGGAACACTTCAGCAAAATTTCTGATTTCTACTCCCGCTTTTGCCGCATAGCCTCCCACTAAAATAAAATCTAATCTTTGGCTAGGAGACATGGACTTAAAATCCTCTTCTAAAAAGTGTCTTGCCGGCATTTTTCCCGTATCTAAAACAAAGGGAATTGAGGAAGCTATAACAGCACGAGGATCACGAATAATGAAGATATGCTGATAATTTAATTCCTGAAGAATTGGGGTTAACAGAGGTGTCCAAGGAATATGACCTAAAATGTATTGCTTTTCGGCAATCAGAGTTAACCAATGTCGAACAATCGCCAAATCTACATAGTAGGGAGTTAAAGCCCCTATGCTAATCTGTTTTTGGCTAAATTGGGTTTGATGCTCGATTCTTTTTTTAACTTCTCGATAGTTAAAAAATAGAGGCACTTCTTGAACTTCTCGATCCTCAAAATGTTCTTTATAGCCCAGAATTTCAACGGACTTAGCCAACAAATGAGTGCCACTTTTAGGCAAAGAATTAATTAGTAATCGCTTGGCTGCTAACTCGGTATAGGACATCGCTTTTGAGTTAAAAGTATTGATCATTGTTCGTGGCTTTAAAACATTCCTATGGGGGGAACATATTCCGAATCAATTCGCACATCTAAGACGGTAGGTTTGCCATCCCGATAAATTGCCTCATAATCTAATTCATGCAAGTCTTGACTATTACGAATAATATAACCATTCGCTCCCATTCCCCGAGCAATTTGACTAAAATCTACTGATGGTAAAGCAAACTCTAGGGGTTCTACTCCCGTTTGAAGATGTCGGTGTTTAACCATACCAAAAGATTGATCATTAAGAATGATAAAAATAATCGGTAATTTTTCAGCAACAGCAACAGCAAGTTCGTTACCGTGCATTAGAAAACATCCATCACCTGTAAGACAAACCACTGGGGTATTTTTTACCCCCATAGCTGTTCCAATCGCACTGCCAATTCCCCAACCCATGGGAGCAGTTGCCACAGCTAAACGGAAATTTTCCGGACGGGGTGGGAAGAAATAGTGAATTGTCCAAGCTAACCAATTACCCACATCGACTAAATAGCGGGTTTCCGGGGGAAAATGTTGTAGGAGTTCACCGATTAATTGCTGGGGTTTAACAGGGGAATTATCCTCTGAAAGTCGATAGCTATCCGGTTCTTTAACGGTAATGTGAGCGGGTTGATAAGGCTGGTAAAATTCAGGGGATAAGCTCGCTGATAACTCTGGTTTTACTTGTCCCCTTTGCCGAGTTTTCTGTAATCTTTTTAGTAATTCTGCCAAGGTAGTTTTGATTGTACCTTGAATGTGTAAACTGGCCATCGGAGAACTTTTAAAATAGTCCCTTGCGTGATGAATATGAACTATTTTTTTAGTTAACAATTTCTGATCCCAAGCCGAGGTTTCCCATTGGCCTAAGTTCATCCCAGCCGCTAAAATTAAAGCAACAGAATCATCGGTTAAAGCTTGACGGGCCGTTTGATGTCCGGCGAAACCAAAGACCCCTTTTACTAAAGGATGATAAGGATTAA
Source organism: Microcystis sp. T1-4 (assembly GCF_000297435.1). GTDB lineage: Bacteria > Cyanobacteriota > Cyanobacteriia > Cyanobacteriales > Microcystaceae > Microcystis. The sequence continues at coordinate 6,666 of NZ_CAIP01000122.1, forward strand.
CACAGGTTTTACCACCTTGAGTTGTGACAATAGAAGCGTTAATTAATTCGGCTAATGCCATAATTTCCGAGGTGGCTTCCGTACAATCTTGACCAACCCAGATGGCGATGGTTTGACCTTGGTCTAAGATATTGTTTATGGTACTATCAAGCTCATCTAAGGCTTTTAAATCAACTAATGCAGCAGCTTGAGTCGCTACCTGGGGATAAGCAAGGGATGAGGGAGACTCAACCCGGAAAATATTCACAGGAATACTAAGATGAGCCGGTCCAAAAGGTGAATGTAAAACTGTTGTTAATGCCGCTGCCAATTTTCTTTCTAATTGATTAGGGTGGGTGACGAGGGTATTATAACGGGTACAGTGCTTAAACATGGCCACTGTATCAATGGTATCAGGCGATGATTCTTGAAAGGCACTCCAGCTAAAATTAGGTAGGGCAGTTTGTGCGGTGATAACAAGTAAAGGTATCCCTTCGGCATAAGCTGAGGCTAATCCTGTAATGAAATTGGTGCTACCCGGTCCAGTTGTGCCGCAGCAAACCCCGATTTTTCCCGTTTCACGAGCATAACCATCAGCCATAAAAGCGGCACCGGTTTCGTGACAAGTCAAAACGGCACGAACCCCCCCGCGTCTTTCACTGCGTGCTAAGGCTTCGTAGAAGGCACTATTATGTCCTCCCGGGATGCCGAAAACGTATTCTACCCCTAATTGCTCTAAATAATCGACAATTAGGTCACTCATATTTCTTGGCTGGATTTGTTCTGGCTCTGTCAAGGTAATGGGAGAAGAGGCTTGTGAAATCATTAGATTTTGTCTTGTTAATGGACTATTGTTAGAATATCTCACATAAGTAGCTAGGTGGAATTAAATTAAAAATGGATTTTAGGTTCTATCCCCCCTTCCCCCTTGATAAGGGGGCTGCCGATAGACGGGGGGATCAGATTAATTAGAACCACTCACATAGACGCTGGTTTTGAACCCCTAGGCAGAAAATTGGTTTAGCTAAATTTTTGTAAACTCTCAATAACCCCCGGCAGCTGTGAGGAAAAATTTTTCCGCTGCAATTTGGGATTGATAACTATCAAATGTGTAGCCAAATAAGGCGATGTCATCCTGAAAGTGTTTTTCTACTAATTTTCTGGTTCTGTTGTTGTAATATTCTCGATAATCACGATGTTTTGACTTGTTTAAACAGGGCAGAGAAGCTTTAATATTTAGCCTTTGACAGACCAGATCAAAATCAGCTTCTAAAGTTTCATATCTACCAACAAAGTCAACTATTATTTTGCCTTCTAAGTCAGTAATAAGGTCTTTTTGTAGTTTAGTTGCTCCTTTGGGAAAGGGATTTTTGGTACTAATAACCCATTCCAAGTATTCTTCAAAACCGTCCAGAGATTTAACCAATTCATGTCTAACATGATCTTTCTCCTTAAGAATAAAATGATAATAGGATACCTGCCAATCCCAAGGATTTCTGACAAAAGAAAATTTATAAAAATTATTATATACTTCCTCTGACAGTTCTTTTTGCATATCTCTGGCTTTAGCGTGCCAAAGAGAGGATTCCCACATTTCATACAGGGGATTGATTTGCTCTCCTAACATTCTGGGAGGGCGATTAATTTTGAATTTTTCAGGTTGTTGTGCATAAGGTTCTAAGACTGCTTTAACGCTTGTCCCCGCAGCTTTTGTGACATGAAAAAAAATGAACTGATGACTGTAGGATATTAACATTAATCTTGCGGTGTGATAACAATAGCTCTGCCCGAGACCGGTAAGCGTATCAATTTTAGTATAAATTGAACTTGACAAAAGAGACAGTATCTAAACTGTCAGCTTGTCCATTCTGGCTGCCCTCTGGGAGATGCTCTAGGGGTTAACCCGAAAATGCACAGAAATTGCTATTTCCTTAAGAACTGAGGATTTTCTACAAGTTGTGTGAACAGTAAGACTGATGTAGAATGCTGCCAGGCATCTGAATCCCCGAACTTTATATGACTGAAATCCCTAGCAACCAATCCAACTTAGTGATTTTAGGAGTCTCATCAATGACGGAAACTACCGCACCCGTCATTCCCCAGGATTTTCTCGGCATTAATCCCGCAGAAATCAACAAAAAACTTGTGTCTTGGGGAATTTCTCTGGATGAAGTCCTTCAAAAACTTGCCTCTCTTGGACTCCCCGGCATTATTTTCATTATTGCTGTTGCCGCATCCACTAGCACTACCTATCCCATGATTTACGCACTTTTGGGGTTAGGCGGTCCGCTGGGGGTAATTGGCGGACTTGGGGTCTTAGGTGTCTCTACTATTATTGGTGACATGGTTACGGGTTATGGCATTGAGGCAGTGCTGAAAGCGGTATATCTCAAACGTCGTGAAACAGAAACTCAAGAATATCTCATCAATGAGGTGAAAGGTTTGCCAATTTCTTCAGTTCTAAAACTTAACCTGAAAAAGGCTATTGAAGTAGAAATTTTCACCCAAGAACCCCTTGCTACCAAAAAAGTCGAAATTGTTGAAGAGTAGTTTTGACTTGACTAAGCACTTTCTCCCCCCGCTCCCCCGCTGCCATGCCAATTGGCTTTTTCTTAGTACATATATTCTGTAGTATGCGATCGCTCGTCAGCTGCGCTCGATCATTGAAAATCTAATATAGAACTTGTAGATTTTTCTACCCATCCTAGCCGATTTTTTGCGTTGTAAACTGCCAGTTTTACCATATTCATGCTCGCAGATATTCTGTAAGGATTTGCTGGCTTTTTAGGGTTAGGATCTATTGTAACGACATTTCCACTCCAAAGATCACTACCAGTTGCCCAGTCTAATCCAGCCAACAATGAAATTTTAGCACTATCAAAACTGTTGTTATTTTCATCATAAATATCGTGCAACAAGTATCCTAATATTTCTAAGCCTACACTACGTCCTAAAATACAACTTGTCTGAAATTTAGTTAACTGATCAACGGTTAATTTATCTGTGCTATTCCCCGCTATTTCTCTAGTTTGAGAACACTCATGAAAAAACTGATTTAAACATTTAGATAAAGCCTCAGATGATTCTTCAACGCTTATCTCTGTTAAATCAGAACTAATGTCGTTATCAAAGGCTAAACTTACTAATTTAGCCACATAGTTAAATGTATAAATAAGTTTCTTTTTTAACGAAGTTTGATCTTTGATAGCTTCTGTTTTACCATCAAACATAGACACTTGATAGAGTAAATTTTTAGTAATACCCACCCGTCCTTCAAATTCCCCAAAGGAGAGAAGTAACGATTTATCTAAAGGCCTTGTTTGAGCCATATCTCTAAAATCAGTTTGGCATTGTCTAAAATCCCCTTCCAATACCAAAGTAATAGGAAAATCATTATCACCGATTAGTTCCCCCTCAGAATTCGTAATCAATTCGTGAATAGCGCGTTTACGATGTTGACCATCTGTAATATCTAATTTGATTCCACGTCCAATTACAACCAAGCATAGCCCACGAGCAAGATCGATCAGCTTAATTTTTTCTGGATCAACATTAGCTGTTAGAGTTCCTAAAATCCATGGTTTATCTTGTTTAATCCGCTTAAGGATATATTCTTTAACTTCCTCTGTATGTCCTTGAACCTCTGGGCGATTTTTTCCTGAATCGGGATCGTTCCCTGTAGATGGCTTTGCTTGGAGCAAGGTTGGTAAATCATGAGCGGGAACGTTTATTTGAACCATTTTTCGTTTTCCTTGTTGGAAAACTAGCCCAAGATAGCATTTCTCTCTGTAATGCTCAGAAAAGTAGTATTCCAGTACCTGATTCAGTTGTTGAGTCAAATCTGAAGAATGAGGTGCAATATCAGACATAATAAAAAAAAACACCAAAAAACACTCAATACTCATATATTATATCAGTTATCTTAATGATGAGGCATGAAGTTTTCGTTTTGGGGAATAGGAAACGCCAGAATAGGGAACAAGGAACAGCAGCTGATCGTCCAGGGGTGATTCCGAATCCCGTCATACATCATCTTTAGGCGAAACTCTGTAGTCATCCTTGAGACACTCAGTATGGAGAGAAATACGGACTTTTTATGACAGATACCCTCAAATCAGATAAGTCGCCTATCCGTACTATTGCGGAGTTTGTCGAGGATTTAAATTATTTAACTCAAGAAATACAGGAATTATACTGTGCAGATACTATTCCTTGGGTTGTGGGAGTATCATGGGGAAAAGATAGTACAAGTATATTGCAGTTAATCTGGAATGCGATCGCCGCCTTACCATTAGAGAAGCGAAAAAAAACCATTCATGTCATCACTACCGATACTTTTGTTGAAAACCCAATTGTTTCTACTTGGGTACGCAGATGTATTAGACAGCTTACAGAAGCGGCAAAACAGCAACAAATGCCTGTGAAATCGCATCTACTGCATCCTGAAGTTGACGCTACTTTCTGGGTTTGTCTGATAGGAAAAGGATATCCTGCTCCAAGGCACGGCTTTCGTTGGTGTACTGATCGCATGAAAATTCAGCCTGTCAATAACTTTATTCGCAATTTAGTCAGGGTTCATTGTGAAACTATTGTTGTGCTAGGAATTAGGAAGGCTGAAAGTCAAGCGCGAGCAATCACCATGAAAAAACATGAAATAGGTAGAGTTCGTGACAGATTAAGCCCCAATGGACGTTTAATCAACTCTTTGATTTATACTCCCATAGAAGATTGGCGTACTGATGAAGTATGGATGTACTTAATGCAGTGGGAAAATCCCTGGGGAGGAGACAACAAAGAATTATTAGCAATGTATCGGGGAGCGACTGCGGATAATGAATGTCCCCTAGTGGTAGATACTTCCACTCCTAGCTGTGGAGATTCGCGCTTTGGTTGTTGGGTGTGTACGATGGTGAATAAAGATAAATCGATGGAGGCAATGATACAGAATGACGAGGAAAAAGAATGGTTACAACCGCTTTTAGACCTTCGCAACGAATTAGACTTAAAAAACGACAGAGAAAGGAGAGATTTTCGCCGTATTTATGGCAAGGTTGAACTTTTTGGTTCAGACAAGATCGAACCCATACCGGGACCTTATACTAAACAATGGCGGGAATATTGGCTGAGAAGGGTATTAGAAGCCCAGGAGAGCGTGCGTACTAATGCGCCAGAGGAGATGAAAGATATTACCCTAATTACCACGGAGGAACTCAGCGAAATTCGCCGGATTTGGAGGGAAGAAAAGCACGAATTTGATGACCAATTACCGAAGATTTATAAACAAGTGACTGGAGAAACTTTTCGAGATCCGCGACCGGGAGCGGATAATAATCTTTTGGGGAGTGAAGAATGGGATATCCTCGCGGATATCTGTGCCGAGGATTCCATGCACCTAGAATTATTGGCTAAACTTATAGATACAGAACGTCAATATTTTCTCAAAATCTCTCGCAAGGGTATTTACAAAGACCTAGAAAAATGCTTTGAGTCTAGTTCTCGTAGTAAAGAGGAAGCGATCGAAAATGCTCGTTATGTCTATGATCTAAAGAATGCCGCTCAAAGTGGTAATATTGCCCAGGTGAAAGAACAACTCAAAGAGAGTTTTAGTGAACCGGAAAAAGACCCGCAAAAACAGTTAACTTGGGCCAGTATGAAATTCCCTACAACCGATGAGGAGGAGGAATAACAGGTTTATGTAAACTGGCGATCGAGTTGACCATCAATAAAATTACTGTTTCTCGACGACGCGATGAAACCCTACCAAAAAATTCCTATTCGTGAATGTGGGGAACCCCTAGTACCGATACCCGCAGATAAATTTGTTATCCCTTCTCCCCATGCTTACGAGAAATTGGGGGCTAATTATCGGGGTAAATCTCCCTATTTTTTGCGACAAGGGGTGTTAAATGCCCTGATTGACGCTCAAAACCGTCTGCAAGTCTATCAACCCGGTTGGCAAATTTTGATTTTTGATGCCTATCGACCCGTGGAAGTGCAACAATTTATGGTCGATTATAGTTTTCAGACTCTCCTAGACACAAGAGGATTAGCCAAAGAGAAACTATCGGAGGCAGAAAGTCAAGCGATTTTAACAGAAGTTTACACTATTTGGGCGGTTCCCAGCGATAATGCCGCCACTCCGCCTCCCCATAGTACCGGAGCGGCGATCGATATTACCCTAGTGGACGAGAAGGGACAAGCCATCGACATGGGGGGAGAAATCGATGAGATCAGTGAGCGATCGCATCCCGATCATTATATCGCCGCAAAAAGCCCGCGAGAACAGAGTTATCATCAAAAACGAGTTTTATTGGCTAAAGTGATGGAGGAGGCGGGATTTAGCCGACATAAGGGGGAATGGTGGCATTTTTCCCTAGGGGATCAGATGTGGGCCTGGTCGCTCGATCGAGCCTACGCCATCTATGGCAGAGTGGAGGATTAAGTAGGGTTTGCGGCAAAAAGTTTCTTGTGGGGACAGGGTGTGGCCCCCCAACCCCCCCGACATCGGGGGGTGTGGGTTTTGACCGATTCTCATCTGCTCAATTACCTAATTTTCAGGGGAAAAGTCCCTGAATTTTCCCCCCAATCACTCCCGTCGCCGGTACTTTTTGATTGACAAAAGGTCTAAAAGTCTTACCCAACAAGGTTTTGAGATTTATTCAGCAAGCCCTAGATAAATACTGATATACTAACAAAACAAGACTCAAAGCTTACACCGGCTTCCGCTCGATGATCGCCAAAATTTGATTAACAAAAGCTTGGTGATCAACCACTGGTTTAGAAATATAACCATCGGCCCCACTCTGCTTAAGAAAATTCTCTCGATCGCCCTCCATAGCGTGAGCGGTGACGATAATAACGGGTAAATCGGCGGTTTCGGGGTTAGCTTTGAGAATTTGGCTGATTTTAATGCCATCTACCGCTTTCCCTTCATAGACACTATGGGAGAGGGAGACATCCATTAAGATCACGTCCGCTTCCTTATCCCGAGCAATACGAAGCACTTCTTCCACATCTTCGGTCCCTTTGACCTCTAGACCACCTCGTTTGGTCAAAATTTTGGCAAAAACGCGAAAATTTATCGGGTCGTCTTCTACAATCAAAACAGTCGTCATAGGGATGCTCAGGGATAAACAAGGTTAAAAAGGGCAAAATGCCTTATGATTCACAGCTAGACAGATTAAAAACGAGAGACTCATGGCCAAACAACTGGATTTCTTAGCTAGTGGTCAAATTATACCCACGGCTTTACACCAAGAGATGGAACGCTCCTATCTAGAATATGCCATGAGTGTGATCGTGGGGCGAGCCTTGCCGGATGTACGCGATGGCTTAAAACCAGTACACCGTCGCATATTATACGCTATGCACGAACTGGGTTTAACTCCCGATCGCCCCTTTCGCAAATGTGCGCGGGTGGTGGGGGATGTCTTGGGTAAATATCATCCCCACGGTGATCAGTCAGTGTACGAGGCACTGGTTCGTATGGTACAGGATTTTTCCAGTCGTTACCCACTTTTATCGGGCCATGGTAACTTTGGTTCGATCGATAACGACCCCCCGGCGGCCATGCGTTATACAGAAACCCGTTTGGCCGGCATCGGGGATCAGGCGGTTTTAGGGGGAATTAGCGAAGCTATCGTTAATTTTAGCAGTAATTTTGATAATTCTCAACAGGAACCCGTTGTTTTACCCGCTCAGTTACCGATACTGATTCTTAATGGTTGTTCGGGTATTGCGGTAGGAATGGCGACTAATATTCCTCCCCATAATTTAGGGGAAGTGGTGGAAGGTTTAATCGCTTTGATTGATAATCCCGATTTAAGCGAGGAAAAGTTAGTAGAAATTATCCCCGGGCCCGATTTTCCCACGGGAGGCGAGATTTTAGATGATACCGGCATTCGCGAGGCCTATCGCACCGGTAGGGGGATTATTCCCGTGCGCGGAGTGGCGAAAACTGAAACAATTATCATTGAGGGCAAGCGCCGAAGGGAAAGGACGGCAATTGTGGTTACTGAGTTGCCTTTTCAGGTGAATAAGGCGGCATGGATTGAAAAAATCGCCGAATTAGTTAATTTAGGGAAATTGGAGGGAATTGCCGATATCCGCGATGAAAGCAATCGCGAAGGCATTCGGGTGGTGATTGAATTAAAGCGGGAAAGTCAACCGCAGCAGGTTTTGGCGGCTTTATACCAACAAACGGCGCTGCAGACTAATTTTGGGGCGATTATCCTGGCTTTGGTTGATAATCAACCGAGGCAGTTGTCTTTAAAACAAGTTTTACAGGAATTCTTGCGCTTTCGAGAAACAACTCTCACCCGTCAGTATGGCGATGAGTTGCAACAGGCCAGCGATCGCTTACACCTAGTGGAGGGTTTATTATTAGCTTTGCAGAATATCGATCGAGTGGTGGATATTCTCAAAAATGCTCCCGATGGGACGACGGCTAAGTATCGTTTTCAGGCAGAATTGGGCATTAGTGACGCTCAAGCTGATTCTATCTTGGCTATGCCTCTGCGTCGTTTAACTGGTTTGGAAAGACAAAAGTTAGAGACGGAAGCGACGGAATTACAAACAAAAATTCAACAGTTGGAAACCCTCCTCCATAACCGTCAGGAGTTTCTCAAGTCTCTGAAAAAAGAATTGCGCTCTTTAAAGAAAAAATTCGCCGATAGCAGACGGACAAAAATTCGCACCGGCAAGTCGGGGGACAAGAGACAGGAGACAGGAGACAGGAGACAGGAGACAGGAGACAGGAGACAGGAGACAGCAGGGAAGAAATTGGATTCTGCTGTTAAAAAACAGGAGACAGGAGACAGGAGACAGGAGACAGGAGACAGGAGACAGGAGACAGGAGACAGGAGACAGGAGACAGCAGGGAAGAAACAGGATTCTGTGGTTAAAAAACAGGAGACGGGAGACAGGAGACAGGAGACAGAAGGGAAGAAACAGGATTCTGTGGTTAAAAAACAGGAGAATAAAGTTAAGAAAAAGTCTGAGAGTGAGAATGCACCGAGTTTAAGCCTATTTACGCCCCAAGAACCCCCAGAAAATGCGATTTTATTGCTTGATGCCGAAGATAAAATTGGTTGGACGACGCCGGAAGAGCGAGCGCCGGACCGGGGTTTAATTATCTATCAACAGGCGATCGAAAAACGGGAAAATTTCCTAGTTATCCTCGATAATGCCAAAGCTTACCCGATTGCTATCCGGGAAGTTCCCCCGCAAGCGAATCAACCGGTTTTAATCTCCAGTCTGCTGACCAAAACCGCCCAAAAAGAGTCAGAAGCCGTGTTAAATCAATTTTTCTTGGCAGAACCTCAAAAAAATCAAGAATTGCTTTTACTGAGTCAACAGGGGCGAATAAAGCGGCTTCCCATCGATGAATTAGAGGGGCTTGGTAGTCGGGGTTTGTCCCTCATGAAATTGAAAGAAGATGATCGCCTATATGCTGCTATTTTTACTCATGAGGGCCTGGACTTAGCGATCGCCACCAGTAGCGGTCGGGTGTTGCGTTATCCCGTGCGCGAGGAATTATTGCCAATGATGAGTAAATCCGCTCAGGGTTTAGCAATTTTGCGATTGCGCTACGGGGAACATCTAGCTGGCTGTGTTTCTCTCCCCCATCGGGAAAATCTGCTCCTGATTTCGGGATTAGGCTACGGGAAAAGACTGGCGATCGATAATTTACGACTATCACAATTAGGCGATCTTGGTTCACCCGCTTTACAATTCGTCAACAAACAGGATAGTTTAGCGGCCATGGTAGCGGCGCGGGCGGGGGGTATAGTGTTATTAAGTACCGATCAGAAGCGAAAACTATCCTTAGAGGTAGAAACTGTAACAGTTACGGGTAAAGACGGGACAGGTTCACAATTAGTAAAACTCAACCCTGGAGAAAAAATTATCAAAGCACAATTGTTAAGTAGTCGTGCAAAATTAATTTCCTAGTGAAGATAGGCAAGAGGCAAGAGGCAAGAGGTGGTTAGATATGTGTAATTAATTTTGCTTAGGTACTTACCTAAAATGTCGGATGAATGCCCCCGCTAAATTTTTCGACAAGACATCAACCTTTGCGGGGGATGAAATCCGACCAGGATATTGACTGCGAAGCACGATTTTAATTCTACCATTTGTAGGTAAACTGTGTTATACTTAATTTATCCAGGGTCGAGGATTAATCAATGCTAGTCGTAGAAGCCAAGTTAAAAAACGGGACACCAGAACAATACCAAAGACTAGATAAAGCAATTAGGACATCTCAGTTTGTGCGTAACTCTTGTGTTCGTTATTGGATGGACAATCAAGGGACAACCCGCAATGATTTTCAAAAGCTTTGTGCGGTACTAGCTAACAATAAAGAGACACCATGGGTTAATAAATTAAACTCTCAAGCTCGTCAATCTGCTGCTGATAGAGCCTGGCAATCAATTAATAGGTTTTACCAGAATTGTCATGCTAAGATACCGGTCAAAAAGGGTTTTCCTCGGTTCAAAAAGCATAGCCGTTCCGTTGAGTACAAACTAACAGGCTACAAACTATCTGAGGATCGACGTAAAATCAAGTTCACCGATGGCTTTAAAGCAGGAGAATTTGATTTATGGTGTAGTCAAAAAACCTTAGTTTATTATTCAGAGCAACAGATTAAACGGGTAAGAGTTGTTAGACGTGCTGACGGTTATTATTGTCAGTTTTTGATTGACGTAGAACGGCAAGAATACCATGAACCAACGGGACAAATAACAGGAATTGACTTAGGGTTAAAAGAGTTTTATACTGACGACCAAGGCAATACTGTAGAGAATCCACGTTATTTAAGAAAGTCAGAAAAACGACTGAAAAAAGCACAAAGGAGATTATCAAAACAATTTCGCCAAGGAAAGAAACAGTCTAACAACTATCACAAGCAACGGATAAAAGTAGCTAGGCTTCATCTTAAGGTGTCAAGACAACGTAAAGACAAAGCGATTAAAGACGCTTTGGCGTTAGTCCAGTCTAATGATCTGGTAGTCTATGAAGCTTTAAAGGTAAGAAACTTAGTAAAAAACCGTAAGCTATCTAAGTCGATTAGTGATGCTTCTTGGTATCAATTCACTGAATGGTTGAATTATTTTGCCAAGATTTATCGGATTGTTTGTGTTGCTGTCCCTCCCCATTTTACTAGCCAAGATTGTTCAGTTTGTGGGACGAGAGTTCAAAAAACATTAAGCACTAGAACTCATCAATGTCCTAACTGTAAAACAATCTTAGATAGGGATCATAATGCAGCAATCAAC
>NZ_CAIP01000121.1 GCF_000297435.1 Microcystis sp. T1-4
CCCCAACTGGGACCACAAAGGCTGCATCGCACTTAGACTCACAGCTTCAATCAATGTGCATGGTGCGTTCCCCAAAATCGATCGCTGAAGCGGTAGAAGTTGCCTTAGGGAACGCACCCTACAAGATTGCTAACCAATAACCTCAATGGTCCGGTGCATTGGGGTTGTTAGGTTCGCGATCGCCATGACTTTGGATCACGCCGACCATGAAAAATTGCGGTCACAACGACCCGACTTGAAATCACTCGATAGTAGACAGCATATGGGAATCGTCTGATGACTGCTCGTCGAATGTCCAGATAAACGATTGCATAAGACTCTGGCATCATGCCGATCTGATTGAGTAAGTCATCTACACAATCAATAAATTCATCACCCAAACCAGCTTGTTGACTCTCATACCAATCATAGGCATCCCTGAGGTCGTCACGGACTTCTGGACGAAATACCAGTACATACTTCATGCTTGCTTTCTGACTGATGCTTTCATCTCTTCCCAGGTGAGGACGTTATCGGGATCATTATTATGACCCTCAATCCGCTGATCGAGTTCGTGTTTTTGCGCCTCGGTTAAATCAGGATACACCTGTTCCACTGCAATACTGTCCCAAATCGCTTGAACCAGAAGGATTCTATCCTCAACACTTAAAGTTGTAATTTCATTTAGTGTAGCCGCGATATCCATACAGACAAGCTCCCGATTCAGATTGAGCGAGTAGTTCTAACAAGTTGTCATGGGTTCGGACTTGAAGCGTTAGTTTAGGCATACATAGTGATGACTCAAATACTAAGCGACCTGACTATACATTATAGGTCAACTTTCTGCATAACACTCTCTGGGGTAACGATATAGGTCAACTTTCTGCATATCACCCCGCCCTACAACATATATACTCATTTGTCAATAGGTAGTAATATTTAATCTGCTTATACTTCGAGTTTTGGTCTGAAAATGGGCGATCGATAGTCAAGCGATCGAGAGATGGGAATGACCACGACTTTAGGAGATTATGCAACGGTGAACAACTTATCGGCAGGTTTCCAGGGGGCTAAAACCATAATCCGGGAGATTCCGGGCATCTCCGCAAGTCAGCTAAGAGCCATTGACCCCAGAAAAAATCTTCAGAGCTATAACTACTATAACTAATAGCCGCTCCCCAATAACTGATCACTGAGAGACAGCTAAACTAAAAAGCCGTGCTAAAATCAGCATATCTAGGGTCGCTTGTGTAGGTGATGGATAGGCTATGTTTGAAAGATTTACGGAAAAAGCCATTAAAGTAATCATGCTCGCCCAAGAAGAAGCCCGCCGCCTTGGCCATAACTTCGTGGGAACAGAGCAGATTTTACTAGGACTAATTGGAGAGGGAACGGGAGTTGCCGCCAAAGTCCTCAAGTCCATGGGTGTCAATCTCAAAGATGCGCGCGTGGAGGTGGAGAAAATCATCGGTCGCGGTTCCGGATTCGTAGCCGTGGAAATTCCCTTCACCCCCAGAGCCAAACGAGTTTTAGAACTCTCCCTCGAAGAAGCCCGTCAACTGGGCCATAACTATATTGGCACAGAACACCTCCTTTTAGGACTAATTCGCGAAGGGGAAGGTGTGGCCGCTAGGGTTCTGGAAAATCTCGGCGTGGATCTCTCGAAAGTTCGCACCCAGGTGATCAGAATGTTAGGGGAAACCGCCGAAGTGGCCGCCGGTTCATCTTCCCAAGGTCGCACTAAAACCCCGACTCTTGATGAATTTGGTTCCAATCTCACCCAAATGGCCAGCGAGGGTAAACTCGATCCCGTGGTCGGCCGACAAAAGGAAATCGAGCGCGTTATCCAAATTCTCGGTCGTCGTACCAAAAATAACCCAGTCCTAATCGGGGAACCGGGGGTCGGTAAAACAGCGATCGCAGAAGGATTGGCCCAACGCATTGCTAACAAGGATATTCCCGACATTCTCGAAGAAAAACGGGTTGTCACCCTCGATATCGGCTTGTTAGTGGCGGGAACCAAATATCGCGGCGAATTTGAGGAACGCCTCAAAAAAATCATGGACGAAATTCGCCAAGCGGGTAACGTCATCCTTGTGATCGATGAAGTTCATACTCTCATCGGTGCTGGGGCAGCCGAAGGGGCGATCGATGCGGCCAATATTCTCAAACCGGCTTTGGCCCGGGGAGAACTGCAATGTATCGGCGCGACGACCTTGGATGAGTATCGCAAACATATCGAACGGGATGCGGCTCTAGAAAGACGTTTTCAACCGGTTATGGTCGGTGAACCCTCCGTAGAAGAAACGATCGAAATTCTCTACGGTCTCCGGGAACGCTACGAACAGCACCACAAACTAAAAATCTTAGATGAGGCCCTGGAAGCGGCGGCGAAATTGTCCGATCGCTACATTAGCGATCGCTTCTTACCGGACAAAGCGATCGATTTAATCGATGAAGCTGGTTCGAGAGTGCGCTTGATTAATTCCCAATTGCCACCGGCTGCCAAGGAATTAGACAAGGAACTGCGGCAAATTCTCAAACAAAAAGATGACGCGGTGCGCGGTCAAGACTTCGAGAAAGCCGGGGAATTGCGCGATCGGGAAATGGAAATCAAAACCCAGATCCGGAATCTCGCATCTACCAAAAAAGGCGAAGATGGCAACGATGAACCCTTTGTGGATGCCGAGGAAATCGCCCACATCGTCGCTTCTTGGACTGGGGTTCCCGTCAATAAACTGACCGAAACCGAATCCGAGAAACTGCTGCACATGGAAGATACCCTACATCAGCGTCTCATCGGTCAAGAGGACGCGGTTAAAGCGGTGTCCCGCGCCATTCGTCGCGCTCGCGTCGGTCTGAAAAATCCTAACCGTCCCATTGCTTCCTTTATCTTCTCCGGTCCAACGGGGGTGGGTAAAACCGAGTTAACTAAAGCTCTGGCCGCTTATTTCTTCGGTTCTGAAGATGCGATGATCCGTCTCGATATGTCGGAATACATGGAACGGCACACGGTTTCTAAGTTAATCGGTTCGCCTCCGGGTTACGTTGGTTACAACGAAGGGGGACAATTAACGGAAGCGGTGCGTCGTCGTCCTTATACGGTGGTGCTATTCGACGAAATCGAAAAAGCTCACCCCGATGTCTTCAATATGCTTCTGCAAATCCTTGAAGATGGACGTTTGACCGATGCCAAAGGTCGCACGGTGGACTTTAAAAATACCCTGTTGATCATGACCTCGAACATCGGTTCTAAGGTGATCGAGAAGGGTGGCGGTGGTTTAGGTTTCGAGTTTGCTGATAATCAAGCCGAGGCCCAGTATAATCGCATTCGATCGCTGGTTAATGAGGAATTAAAACAGTATTTCCGTCCGGAATTCCTCAACCGTCTCGATGAGATTATTGTCTTCCGTCAACTCAATAA
>NZ_CAIP01000120.1 GCF_000297435.1 Microcystis sp. T1-4
AGAAGCTCGTCGGGTTATTTCTATGGAGCAGATATTAATGGTTCCTTAAATATTGGAAGAAAGGTAGTCGGAGAGGCCGCCTTTAGCGGGAATCCGATAGAGAGGTTCGTAGTTAACCCAGTACGGGTCAAAGCGTACAAAGCTAATTCTAGATGCAATATTTGCGTACAGAATTAGTAACTATAACTACATATTATACAGAAACTTTCTGCATAACAGTCTCCAGAGCAACGATAGGGGTCAACTTCCTGTATATCACCCCGTCTTACAACATATATACTCATTTGTCAATAGGTAGTAATATTTAATCTGCTTATACTTCGAGTTTTGGTCTGAAAATGGGCGATCGATAGTCAAGCGATCGAGAGATGGGGAACAACTTATACTAAATCCGTTGAGTATAGGCTACATATCAAGACAGACAAAAGGCACTCATGCAAAAGGGAGAATAAATAATCAGTCTTTAATAACCAGATTTAGGATTATTTAACCTTCAATCCGGGCTATCACCGGGCAACCAATCTTCGATCACCTGCGCGATAGTATAGGGACAAAACTCGGGAAAAATGCTGAGGACTAAACCTGTTTGTCTGGCGGCTTCTCGACGCGCTCTGGTGTATTCCTTATCCAAAATTTGCGCGGGATAACCGCGTAAACTGGGACTATCCTCTAATTTGCGACGAATTTGCGATCGCCCATCATTGATGGAATCCAGCCAACTATCGGAGTGCCGTTGGGGTTGATATTGCCACTTGAGCAGATGAAGCAAAATTCGCTCCATTTGAGAACCAATCGCACTGCGTTCACTTTTCCCCAAATCCTCGATTTCCTCGATTAAATGCTCCCAGTCAATGGCATCCCAGCGTTGTTCCCGCAAAAGTTGAGCCGTATCCCGGGCCCAGAGAATTAAATCGCAATCGTAGGTGGTTGGCATAACCGGTTCCCTGTTTTTCAAGCTTTTCGGGTCATCTCTCCTGTTGTCACGAGTACCATGATCAGAACCTCACCGACCCTGCAGCTACAGCAGCAGAAAAGCTGGTGATATCAGCCCCTGGGCCGAACAACTCGAAGCCTGAAACGTTCATGATGCCGTTGATTACATAGTTACCCGCACCCACCCCGGCAGTGATTGTGTAGGTGCCAGGATTGAAAACCAGCGTATCTTGACCGCTGCCCCCCTGAAAAGTTCCTCTGCCGAAGCCTTTCAGGGTGTCATCGCCTGCACCTAGATTCGTTATACCGCTTCCGGCGAAACCACCGATTAAGGCATCAACTAAGTCCCGGTCACTGCCTGTATCAATGGTGCCATCGTTGTAGATACCGATGCTACCAGATCCCATGGCAGATCCGATGATGTTGTCCTCGCTGATGCCCGTGTTGATGGTGACACCGGTGCTAATGTAGATGCCGGTGCCGCCAGGTCCCGTTGCGGATCCTATGATGGTGTCTTTATCGGGGCTGGTGTCAATGCTGATGCCGGCATTGATGTTACCGCTGGTGGTGTAGATGCCATAGGCTTTACCAGTTCCCGTGATGCGGTCGTCGCCGCTGCTGGTGTCAATGGTTCCACTGTTGTAGATGCCATAGTTCATACCAGCTCCCGTTGCAGATCCCGTGATGGTGTCATTGCGGATGCCGGTGTTGATGGTGTAACCAACACTGTTGTAGATGCCATAGGTGATACCAGTTCCCGTTGCAGTTCCTGTAATGCTGTCGTTATCGGCACCGCTGCCAGCACTGATACCAGTATTGATGGTTCTACTGTTGTAGATGCCATAGGTGAGACCATTTCCCGTAATGCGGTCGTTGCCGATGCCAGTATTGATGCTGCCGGAAGTAAGGATGCCATGGATACCACCAGTCCCCACGATTTCGTCGGAGCCGATGCCAGTTTCGATGGTACCGCTATTAGTGATACCAGAGCTACCAGGGCCAGATGCCGTTGCAGTTCCTGTGATGGTGTCGTTATCGGCGATGGTGCCACTGCTGATGCCGGTGTTGATGGTACCCAGGTTACTGATGCCATAGGCGAGACCAGATCCACTGATACGGTCGTCGCCGCTACCAGTGATGATGTTCCTGAAGCTGTTGTTGTAGATGCCGGAACTGTCAGATCCCCCAGCAGCTCCCATAATGGTGTCGTTGTCGGCACCGGTGTCAATAGTGCCGGTGTTGATGATGCCATGGATGGCACCAGTTCCCGTACTTTCAGTGCCACCTGTGATACTGTCGTTGCCAGCACCAGTATTGATGGTGCCACCAGTGTTGTTGATGCCGGCCGTGACACCATAACCGTCTCCTGTAATGGTGTCGTTGCCAGTGCCAGTGTCGATAGTACCGTCATTACTGATGCCGTAGTAATGCCCCCACCCTCTGATGGCGTCGTTGCCGGTGCCAGTGTTGATAGTGCCGCGGTTGATTTGGATGCCGTCGCCGCCACTACGTACAGATGTATCTTTAACTCCTGCAATGTGGTCGTCACCGTCACCGGTGTCGATTCTGCCAGAGTGGTAGATGCCAGATGCACTCCCTGTGGCAATTCCCCCAATGATATCCCTACCGCTGCCGGTGAGGATAGTGCCGGTGTTGTAGATGCCGCACCAGCCCTCTCCCGTGATGCTGTCATCATCGGCGCCGGTGCCACCGGTGTTGATGGTGCCAGAGTTGTTGATGCCGTAGCCGCTACCAAAACTACGACCCTCGATTCGGTCGTTGCCGCTGCTGGTGTTGAGGGTGCTCCTGCTGTTGAGGCCGATGCCGCTGATACCAGATCCTGTAGGCGTAGTTCCAGTAATGCGGTCGCCGCCGGCCAAAGCATCGACAGTCACATCAGTCGGAACAAGCCAACCTTCTGGAGAGGAAGCCAAATCCGCACCTGCCGTGAACGTAAATCTTGTGCTAAGATCGTAAGCCATGATCTTAAGTTCTTTTTTGCTAATAGAAACGTCATGGTAAAACACATACAAGAATTTGTCAATAGGTAGTAATATTGAATCTACTTATACTTCGAGTTTTGACCTGAAAATGGGTGATCAGATCAATAGAGCAGCAATTATTGTAGTTGGGTTGACCCAAGGAAACCCAACCAAGAGTAACCTTTGGGGTGGTTGGGTTGCGCTTTTTCAAGCGAATTGAGCTATTTTCGCCCCAGTATTGTTTCGCCCAACTCAACCCACGAGGCGATGCGCTCTGCTACGCAGTGCCTTTGGCATCGCACTATGAAGGCTTAAAACCTAAACTGAAACCGAGTTGAATACAGACTGCTTTCTCTATTTCTTGCCAATAAACGTCTTCTAAAACACCCTGTTTATTCTTAATTCTTTGAGAATCTACAGCCCTCATTTGACTTAAGTTGATGTGTCGATCTCCGTCTAGTCCATTCTGCACTGTCGGGGTAATATTGACAACAAAAGGATAAGTCCTTTTCCCAGGCAACAATGGAGCAACTATTGTCGTTGTTCCATTTTGATTGCCAATATCGTTTTGTAAAATCAGGCAAGGGCGTTCTTTATCGGTTTCATAACCAACAACGGGTTTCAGATCGACCCACCATATCTCTCCTCGCTTATAGGTTAGTCTTCCATTAGGCATTTAGACCATCGCCCACTGCAATATCCCAGACAGAAATTTCTGCTTGCATCTCTGGATCATTGGCCTGATCTTTATAAGCATCTTCTAGCTCTTTCATAAAAACCCTTTTCTTCTCTTGCCAGAGAACATCATTGATAAAGCGGCTACGATTGCTTGCTAGTCGATCTACAAAGTCCAAAACTTCGTCGTCTAAGGTTATGCTAACTTTCTTACTCATTGCCCTAAACTGCCCACGACAGCCCAGTAGGATTAGAGCATCATACTAACTAATCCTACATTAATTGTCAATGCCTGCCTCTGATCTTTAAGTAGATTGAATGTCTAACGCTTGAACTCACCCGCCGTCACTAACTTTGGATGATAGCAGTAGTTTAGCAATTATTTTAGGTTGGGTTGACCCAAGGAAACCCAACAAAGAGTAACCTTTGGGGTGGTTGGGTTGCGCTTTTTCAAGCGAATTGAGCTATTTTCGTCCCAGTATTGTTTCGCTCAATCCAACCCCCGCGGCTTAGACTCACAGTTTCAATCCATGAGCATGGTGCGTTCCCCAAAATCGATCAGTGGAGCGGTAGAAGTTGCATTAGGGAACGCACCCTACAAGATTGCGATCGCACTGTCAGAGGTAAGGTCAAAAAGCCTGTGAACCCTGTATCAATAACAGCATCAATTACTTGCCTCTGTTTACTCTCATTGCTTACGACTAACCTAAGCCTCGCCTCGCAGTTTTGATCAACAATTCCGTTCATCATAAAGTTAAAGCAGACGACCTACGCCAAAGCGGTGAACGCCTTTATGTCCAATTCGGACACGCCAGATTTGAGCATCAGGGTTTCGTTCAAGCAATCGATTAGAAGCAGTTATTGTGTCATTGGCAAGCTCAAAAGCA